>JAJPKD010000265.1 GCA_021323895.1 Acidobacteriota bacterium
AGTGGCAAGCAATGAGACCGGCGAAGGACGTTCGCTGAACCGCCGTGTCGATATAAAAGTACTTATCAACAAATCGATCTCTTCGCAGGCAGGAATGTAGGCAGAACTCATGAAAGGAAGGTGAACGTTGAAAAGCGGCGCGGGGCAAAACCCGCGCCCGCTTTTTTGACTTTGCGCTGATGCGAAGTGGTGGTTGTCGAGGAGCTTCTTAATGCTGCCGATCTTTCAAGACACAACGCACAGTGTCACGGGCGATTAATAGTTCCTCGTCGGTGGGAATTACATAAACCGCCGGGCGAGATCCTTCCTTGCTAATCAAGCCTTCGCGACCGCCGCTGTGCTGTCGATTTAGTTCTGCATCCAGTTCAATGCCAATCCATTGCAGGCCCTCACAGATGCGTGCCCTTACCTCCGGAGAGTTCTCGCCGATTCCACCGGTAAAGACCACGGCGTCCGCGCCGTTCATTGCGGCCAGATAGGCACCGATGTATTTTCGCGCGCGATAACAGAAGATTTCGATCGCCAGCATTGCTCGGCGATCATTCTCTTCGTGCGCTTCGGCGAGCAGCTCGCGCATATCGCTGGTTAGACCGGAGATTCCCAACAGACCCGACTGCTTGTTCATCAATGTTTCGATTTCTCGGGCTGATAGCCCTTCTTTCGCTGCGATAAATTCGACGATAGCCGGATCCAGATCGCCTGAGCGCGTGCCCATGGCTAGTCCTTCGAGCGGGGTTAGCCCCATCGAAGTGTCAATCGAGTTGCCGGCACGGATGGCTGTTGCCGAACAGCCGTTCCCCAAATGTAGCGTGATGATGTTGGTCGCCTCACGAGTGATTTGGCGAAGGTTGCGATAGCGATAGGCGACATAACGATGCGAGATGCCGTGAAAGCCATAGCGACGCAGTCGATAGCGCCGGTAGAACTGGTACGGCAACGCATAGAGAAAAGCGTGATCGGGCAGAGTCTGGTGGAAGGCCGTGTCAAAGACAGCGACTTGGGGCAGCCCCTCGCCAAATAATTTCCGCACCGCTGAGATGCCGGTGAGATTTGCCGGATTGTGCAGGGGCGCCAGATCGATGCAATCTTCGACAGCCCGGACGACCTCGTCAGTTATCAAGACAGATTCCTTGAAGCGCTCGCCGCCATGCACCACCCGATGACCCACCGCTTTGATATCACTGATGCTTTTAATTCCTTCGATGCCGGCCTCTGGCGACGCAGCCCAGCGGGTGATGTAATCAACCGCGGCGTTAATGTCGCGCAGAGGTGAAGCTGATCGGTGAGGCTCACGACCTGCGACCTGGAGGTTAATGATGGCTTCTCCGCCGATGCGTTCGATTGTGCCTTTCGCCAGTCGCCGATCAGCATCGCGGGCAATCAGCTCGAGGTCAGTCGCAATCAGTTGAAACTTGACGCTTGAACTACCGCAGTTAAGTACCTGAACGTTCATTGAGTTTGTCCATCAACATTACACGCCGCGCGTCGGCACAAACACCGGGCGGATGTTGTAAACGGCACACGCTAACGGCCCGTTAGAGTAGTTTGTACGATTTGTTCAGCCTCGCTTACAAGTTTCGGCCGGTTAGAACGGCCAGCGCCACTCGGTCACGTCAGGTTTGTCTATGCCAAACTCATGTGCGTAACGGCGACACGCGATCTGCTCGTTCCTGAATTTCTCCTTCGCGTGTGCGCCCGTTGCTTTCAACTTAGGCACACGATCGATTACATCAATCGCCAGTGTGAAGCGGTCAACTTCATTGTTGATTGCCAGCTCCATCGGCGTGTTTATGTTGCCGCGCTCCTTGTAGCCGCGCACGTGCAGGTTGCGATGATTGGTTCTCGTGTACGCGAGCCGGTGTATCAACCATGGATAGCCGTGGAAATTGAAGACTATCGGCTTATCGACGGTGAACAGGCTGTCGAAATCGCGATCGCTCAGACCGTGCGGATGCTCTCGATCCGATTGCAATTTGAATAGGTCAACAACATTGACGAAGCGAATTTTCAAATCCGGAAATTCATTGCGCAGAAGCGCGGTTGCGGCGAGTGCTTCCTGCGTCGGGATATCGCCGGCGCAAGCCATCACCACATCAGGCTCCTGCCCCTGGTCGTTACTCGCCGGAGCCCAGATGCCGAGGCCCTTTTCGCAGTGCTGGATGGCTTCTTCCATGCTCATGTATTGAAGGTGAGGTTGTTTGTCGCTAACGATCACGTTGATGTAGTTCTCGCTGCGCAGGCAATGGTCCGCCACAGACAACAGAGAATTCGCGTCAGGCGGCAAATATATGCGCGTGACCTCAGCTCGTTTGTTTACCACGACGTCGAGAAACACGGGATCCTGATGCGTAAAGCCATTGTGATCCTGCCGCCAAACAGTGGATGTAATCAGCAGGTTGAGCGAGGCTACATTCTGTCGCCACGGAAGTTGATTACAAATCGTCAACCACTTCGCATGTTGATTGAACATTGAGTCAATCACGTGAGCGAATGCTTCGTAGGTTGAAAGAAAGCCATGACGCCCACTCAGCAAGTAACCTTCGAGCATGCCCTCCATCGTATGCTCGCTCAGCATTTCGATTACTCGGCCGTCGCTCGCGAGTTCACCGCCCTCCTGGTCTTCGGCGAACGACTCTTCGATCCAGAACTTCTTCGTCACTTCATAGATCGGGTCGAGTCGATTCGAGGTCGTTTCGTCCGGGCCGAAAACGCGAAACGATTTCATGTTCGCTTTCATCACGTCGCGCAGGAACGTCCCCAAGGGCCGCACGTTACTGGTTTCGGTCTGCCCTGGCTTGTCGAACTTAGTCGCGTAATCACGGAAATCCGGCAAACGCAGACTCTTCTTCAGCAATCCGCCATTGGCGTGCGGGTTTGCACCCATGCGTCGCGTGCCCACCGGCGCGAGCTCACGAATTTCCGGAATAACAGTGCCGTTCTCGTCGAATAACTCTTCCGGTTTGTAGCTGCGCAGCCAGTCTTCAAGCAGCTGGAGATGCGCCGGATTTTTCCTGACATCCGCGATGGGCACCTGATGTGATCGCCAAGAAGCTTCGAGTTTGTGGCCGTCGACTTGGGCCGGCGAAGTCCATCCTTTGGGCGTCCTGAGAACGATCATGGGCCAGCGCGGTCGGGCGGCAAGCCCGGTTTCGCGGGCTACGCGCTGGATCGATCGAATGCGCTCCACGCATTCATCAAATGTTGCCGCCATGGCCTGATGCATCGATTCCGGATCAGAACCTTCCACGAAATATGGTGTGTAGCCGTAACCTTTGAACAGGTCCTCGAGTTCCTGATGGCTTATGCGCGCCAGCAAAGTCGGATTGTTGATCTTGTACCCGTTGAGATTCAGGATCGGCAGCACCGCGCCGTCGCGAATGGGATTGAGAAATTTGTTGATGTGCCACGAGGTGGCCAGCGGCCCTGTTTCGGCTTCGCCATCACCTGCGACCGCCGCGACGATCAAGTCGGGATTATCAAACGCAGCGCCGCACGCGTGCGACAAAACATATCCCAGCTCACCACCTTCATGAATCGAACCCGGCGTTTCGGGAGTGCAGTGACTGCCGATGCCACCGGGAAAAGAGAACTCTTTAAAAAAACGGGTTAAGCCGTCGAGGTCCTGTCCCTTCTCTGGATAGATTTCCGAGTAGGCGCCTTCGATGTAAACCGGGCCCAGCACGCCGGGCGCGCCGTGACCCGGGCCGGCCATGTAAATCATGTCGAGGTCGAACAGTTTTATGACGCGACTCAAGTGCGTATATATAAAGGAGAGCGCAGGGCTGGTGCCCCAGTGTCCGAGCATGCGCGGTTTGATATGTTCGGGCTTCAGTTCTTCACGCAGCAGCGGGTTGTCCTGAAGGTAGATCATGCCCAGGGCGAGATAATTCGCGGCCCGCCAAAACGCGTGCAGCTTTGTTAATTCCTCATCGCTCAAGGGCGCGCCCTTTACTGTCGAACGCGCGACTCCGTAACTGCTCAACTCGCCCAATGAAGCTTTTGTCGCGACCATAAGTCCTCCTCAAATGTCCTTAACTGTTTGTCTCTGCTACGCTGCCTTCGCCCCGGGCTCGCGCTTGGAAGCAATCACCGCCATCAAACTGCTCCACGACTTTGCGAACGACTTTGTTCCTTCGTCTTGTAACCGATCGGCCAAAGCGTCGATGTCAATTCCAATATCGGTTAACTCGGCTAACACCTCTTCACAGCTAACACCGTCAGCGGCCGTCGTTGAGCCCAGCTCGGTTTGTTCTGCCAGTGCCTTTAACGTACCTTCCGGCATGGTGTTGATAGTGAAAGGTGATGCCAGCGCTTTGACATAGAGAACCGGCGAAGCTGAGAGGTCTTTGACTCCGGTGCTGGCCCAAAGCAGACGCTGCGGCCATGCACCCGCGCTGTAGATGTGCTCCCACCGCGGGGAACTTAATAATGCGCGCGATGCATCATACGTGCGTGAAGCTATGGCGATGCCGAGACGGTTTCTGAGTTCGGCAGGCACTTTGTCCTTGATGGCCGTGTCCCAGCGACTGATGAATACCGACGCCACTGATGCGACATTCGCCTTGAGACCGGCATCGATGCGCCCTTCAATTCCGCGCAGGAACGCTTCAGCAGCCGCCAGATACTGCTCGCGAGAAAACAAGAGCGTCACGTTAACTGGCACACCAGCAAAGATCGCCTCTTCGATCGCCGGCAGTCCTTCCTTCGTCCCAGGAATCTTAATGAACAAATTCGGACGGTTTGCGCGGGCAAACAGATCTTTCGCCGCAGCAACGGTAGCGGCAGTGTCGTGCGCGAGCAGCGGCGACACTTCGAGTGATACCCAACCATCGACGCCGTTCGTCCGATCGTAGATCGGTCGAAAGAGATCGGCGGCACGAGTAAGATCTGCCAACGCGAGTTCAAAGAAAATCTGCTCCGCAGACTTCCCGTCCTTCAGCTTGCCGCGAATATCGCTGTCGTATGCGGTGCTGTTCTTGATCGCCTGTTCGAAAATTGTCGGATTGGAAGTAAGTCCGGTTACCGATAACTCGTCGATGTATCGTTTAAGTGTGCCGCGGTCGAGCAGGTCACGCGTAATGTTGTCGAGCCAAAGGCTTTGGCCCAGATCATGTAATAGTGTAGTTGCTTTCATCTGGTTTCGAAGTTGAGCGCAGTGTACTCGCGACTCCATTGGGCTGCACTCACCGAGGCTGCGCGCCGTCCTAATGGAAGGGCCGGGCCGATGGTCCGATACACCCCGATCGGCACTTCGGTCACAGCGATCGGAGTGTCAGGAGTCTTGCCGGACTGGTCTGCTAATCGTCGATTGAATGGGTAGATGATCGTTGAGTAATAGAGCACAGGAGTCGCACCCATAGCCTCCCTGACTTTGTTCAGCAATTCCTTATCGGACTGGCAGGCGAATTCGTCGTTGATCAGGCAAATGTCGTAACGTGAGCCATGAAGCATTTCAAGGGCATCGCAAAGGAAGCTCGCGCAATTCACCTTGTAGCCATTGCGTGCGAGAAGAAAGCAAGTGTAGTTCGATGAAGCGTGGTTATCGATGCACAGCACCTTAAGTTGTCTCTGCTCACCAAACGCTGGACCGTCATTCTTGAATTGCATCACTATCTCCTATCGGTGTTCTTGAGTGGGCGGACTTCTGTTCCCGCCGAGAGAGCCCGCCCACTCCGAGCACAAGGGTCCCCAACCCGTGCTCACATATGAAAACGTCAGCCGTTTGGTTCATTAGAACCGAACCACTGAATTTTCAAACACCTCCGATGGCAAGAAGCTTGCCACTCGAAAAACGTACGGGGACTACGACGGTGAGTAGTTCAATTTCATAGTTTCGCTTAGAGATTCGGATTTTGTGCTGCCTTCGCTGATCGCAAGAAGTGGCTGACAGGTAACGATCGCAGTCGTAATTCCACGAAGTTTTCGTGAAATCCCCACATCTCTCGGCTTTGTTTCTAAGTTATACGCAGATCGTCTTGCCGGAACGCTTGTTGCTCCCGCCGTGAGTGGAGGCGTTGAGGAAACATGATGGCCCAACCACAAAGAGCTGAAATGAACACGAACGGGCGGCGAACTTTTCCTTCCGGCCGCGAAGCCGCGTTAACTCCTGAGGCGCTGCGAAACATCGTGCTGCGGCATTGCGTCTGTTACGAAGTGTGGCCCGAGTGGTCAGGCAATGGCGGCCGCGCAACGCGCATCGGCTTCGCCATCAGCGTATGCGGCGTTCACGAAAATGGCGCCGGCCAACATGATGTCCCTGGCTGCCCACACTGCTGGCGAACATACAAGGAGTTACGGGCTGTCGCTGAGTGGATTACGCCAGAACAGGAAAGGCAGTGCCGCTTCGAGATCGCAGCTTACGATCGCTCGTGGCATGTCGCTTCGAACGCGCGCCACGCGCGAAACGAGACAGTGGTGACCATCAAGATATTTCATCGCCATAACATTGATACAGTCATTGACGACTGCCAGCAGCAGTGCCTTAACGAGATGCGTCAAAAGTTGGGGGACCTTGGCGTTCGCGAGGGTGTCTGGGCCGGTTGCTAACCGCGAAAGAGTAATTCACCGTAATTTCACGAACAATCCGTGAAAGCCCAAACTCTAGCTTCACTGAGTGCCAACTAAATAGTTAGTTCCGCGACGGAACACCTGTTGCTATCCAGCTGACGAGAAGGGAATGCTTCAAAGGAGAGTCAAAATGATCTTGAGGATTAGTACATTAGTAATCGCTGTTGCCCTGTTCTTCTGTGGTCCGCTAATGCGGACTGCTCATGGTCAACAGGCACAAACCGAGACGCAGGCGGTCCAAGTAATCGGCCTGGTGGGTTTGAAAGAAAACACTAAGGGACGGCTGACCGTGGTGAACGGAACTCTGCGTTTTGCTTTTTCGAAGGGCAATATCGAGGTGTCCGCCGTCTCAATCGAAGATGTGGTTACGGGAAAAGACAGCCAGCGCGTTATCGGCGGCACCGTCGGAACCGTAGCATCACTCGCTGCTCCCTACGGGACTGGCAGTGCGCTGCCCTTGTTTCGCAAGAAGGTAGACACGCTGACGATTCAATATCGCGACGCGGACGGCGGCCTGCACGGCGCAATCTTTACGATGCCACGGGGCCAGGCGGATTCGATTAAGAAGGAGTTGGTCGCCCAGGGAGCGCACACCAGCGTTCCGATTGTGGCGGACTTGATGAAAAGTCTGCGCGATGCGCGGGAGGAGAAAAGATGAGAAACATTTTTAGAAATGCGCTAACTGGATTCGTCGTGCTGACGTTGTGTTTTGCCGGAGTGTTGCGCGCGGAAGCAAAGCAACCCGCGAAGATGAAGGCGTCGGCAATCGAGGTCAAGATGATCCCGTCCGACGAGTTAACCCTACCAACAGAATTCCAGATCTCGCTTTATGAGAACCTGGTCGAACAGCTTCAGAAAAAGGCAGTGTTTACACGTGTCTATCGTGATGGAGATAAAAACGCCGTCAGCGCAGCCGACTTAATCACGCTTGAATGTACTGTCGTCAAATTCAAGAAGGGCAACGAGACGCTGCGTCAGGTCACAACTGTCGCGGGCGCGACTTCAATGACGCTGCGCTGCGAGTTCACCGACAAAAACGGGAAATCACTGCTGGTTCGCGACATTACGGGCAACGTGCGTTTCTTCGGCGGTAGCTTGAAGGCGACTTATGACTTCGCCAAGAAAGCTGCCAAGGTCGCGGATGAAAACTTTTCTTCTGGCACCGCCGGGTCTTAACAGACACGCGTTCGTCAGGAAAACTGTTTGGGATTTATTCCGAACTTTTTCATCCGAGAAAGCAATGTTGTGCGGTTGAGACCAAGACGCGTCGCGGCTCCTTCGTTACCACCGACGCGTCCTTTGCTTTCCGAAAGCGCGCGCATGATCTCATCGCGCTGCTTCCGCTCATATTCATCAGCCACACACGACTTTCGATCTTCAGTGCCGTGGGCTGCTGCTGGCGGCGCCGTCGATTCATCCATTCGCAGATTGTTCAATTCTGAATGCGGAGCATCCAACGACGTTCCGCGCGTGAGGATCACGGCGCGTTCGATGAAGTTCGCCAACTCGCGCACGTTCCCCGGCCAATCGCATTGAGTTAATGCTTGCATCGTGGCTGTCGGAATGGTTTCAATCCGCTTCTCCATTTGGCCGGCAAATTTCTGGGCGAAGTAACGGACGAGCAGCGGGATATCTTCCCGGCGCTCGCGTAAAGGCGGAAGGCGAATCGGAAAGACGTTCAAGCGGTAATAGAGGTCGCTGCGAAATTCGCGAGCGGCAATCATGCTTTCCAAGTCTCGGTTCGTCGCTGCTACCAGGCGCACGTCTACTCGCTGGGTGCGGGTGCTGCCCAGGCGCTCGAATTCGCGTTCCTGCAAAGCGCGCACAAGCTTCGGTTGAATTTCCAGCGGAACGTCGCCCACCTCGTCGAGAAACAGAGTGCCTTGGTGAGCGAGTTCCAGTCTCCCGATCTTTTGATTGATGGCGCCGGTAAACGCTCCTTTCTCATGTCCAAACAATTCGCTCTCGAACAACCCCGTGGGAATGGCTGCGCAGTGCAGCTTCACGAACGTGCGATCTTTGCGCCGGCTGTGATCGTGAATGGCGCGAGCGATCAGTTCTTTGCCGGTTCCAGTCTCGCCGAGGAGCAGCACTGTCGAATCGCTGGGGGCAACGGTCTCGACCAGTTCGAGAACGTGCTTCAACGCCGCGCTGTCGCCAACGATCTGATCGAAGTTCATCTCGCTGCGAAGCTCTTCTTCGAGATAGAGCTTCTCTTGGGCGAGCTTGTCTTTGAGTTCCGAAATTTCGCGATAAGCGAGGGCGTTTTCTACCGCTATCGCGATTTGATCGGCAATGTGCGTCAGCAATTCTAAGTCGTCTTCGGTAAACGCACCTTCAGTGCGGCTCGCGATGTCGAGCGTGCCCAGCACGCGGTCATGCGCTATGAGCGGAATAATGCAGCCAGACCTGAGCCCGTCATTGTATGCGTGCATGGTCTGTGGCGCGCGAAACTCGTTCAAATCAAGCTTGGTTATCAGGACCGGTTTGCGAGTGGTAAACGCTCTTCCCTGTGGACTGCCGTCCACCGCAAACAGTGCGCCCTCTTCAACATCGGACGCGTATTGCAGATCAAAACTGTGCAGTCGCAGTTCTCCAGTTGCAGCGTCGTGAAGGGTGATGGAAGCAGCATCATGCCGGATGATCTTGCGTAGCGCGTCGCAGGTCGCGTGCAGCACATTCGCGAGACCCAACTGCGTAACCACGGCATTGTTGATGTCGAGCAGCAGTTGGTAGCGGTCGCGCTCGGCTTCGGCATTCGCCAGAGGCGTTTCATGGCGCGGTCCGCCAGTCGACATCGGAGGCTGTCGGTCGTCGCGCATCGGGGCGAAGGTGTCTCCTTAATCAAACGTTGGCGTGGCGCCGTGATTATATGAAGATTTACTGTCAGACGAAAGGTTAATGACTTGGGAGCTTGTCATTACTCCAATCGAAGCCGGCGACCGAACACTTACCAAGTTGCTCCGTCGTTTCTGGTACTGGCGCAGTGCAAGAGGCATTCCACGACCAGCCGATCAGTTCATTCACAAATTGAATAGCTGAACTCGAAGCCTCAGCTCTGAATCCGGGAGCAGCTAACATCCACAAGGATGGTGCTTTCGCTATCATCGCGCGCCCCTCGAATGGCCGCGATCGAAATCTCAGTGCGGCTTCACAGTGGTGAACAATTTTTCCGCGGGCTGTCGAAAGTGACGATGACACTTTCAACACTCTCGACAGTTTCGACAGGGACCTGAACTCCCGATCACCTCAATACCAAAGAAAATCGACCGATACTCTCTTACCGTCATTCGGCACAACCGTTGCGATGCCGGTAGCGAAGAGGAGAACAATCATGCTCAGAATTACGATCCACGATCGCGCGCCGATGACGAGCTTCGTGCTGGAGGGCAAGCTGGTCGGCCCCTGGGTTAAGGAACTGAAGCAGTGCTGGCAAGAGGCGGTGACTGATGATCCTTCTACTCCGGTGTTGGTCGATTTGGCGGCTGTCACGTTCGTTGATCGTGACGGGCGAGCGCTGCTGAAACAAATGCGGCATGAGGGCGTCCGGCTGTCGTCACACGGAGTACTTATCGACGCGATCGGCGCGGACATTGAAGCAGAGGAAACCAAGCGAGAAGAGATCGCGTCCGGCTGCTAACGGTCTGAGGAGAGGACAAAATGAATACACGCGGTCTTCAATTACTAGCAATCATCTTCGTGATGGCAAGCCCGTTGACCGTCGCGGCCCAGCAGAGTACCGCGTCAGGTTCGACAGAAATATTGACTCTTGATCAGGCAATCTCGCTGGCGCTGCACGACAACCGCCAGGTCCAAAACGCCCAACTGGGAGTTGGCAAAGCCCAGGATCAGTTCGCGGCAACCCGAACGTTTCGCTTGCCGAAGTTCGAATTTAACGCGCTCGCTGGACAACAACTCGTGAGTCCGGATTTCACATTTACCAGAGGCGTCCTGGGCAACTATGCCAACGTTGGACCAATCCCCGATCATGATATCAAGTTGTCGACGCCGATGCGGCCAACGGCCATTCTCTTCGGGCAGGTTACGCAACCGCTTTCGCAATTGCACCGGATTCGCCTCAACATCAAACAGGCCGCGTTGATGATCGATGTGGCCCACGAAGAAGTGCGAGGCCAGCAGCAGTCCGTCATCAACAAGGTGAAGCGCACTTACTACGGGATCGTGCAAACGGAGAGTGCGCTGGAGAGCCTTCGTCAGGCGCTCGCCTTCTACCGCGAACTCGATCGCGTTACTGGCGAATACGTAGTGCAGCAAGTCGCGCTCAAAGCGGACGACCTCGAAGTCAAGACCCGTCTGGCAAAGACCGAAACTGAAGAGCTGACGGCCAGTAATCAACTGAGCACCTTGAAAGAGCAGCTCAATCAGTTGATGGGTCGCGACATCACGACTCAATTCACGGTCAGCCGCGTGCCGGAAGGGTCAATGATCGACACGGACCTGGCGGCAGCGCGCACGCTCGCGCTGGAACAGCGCCCCGAAATCAGACAAGCGCGGTTACAGGTCAAGCAAGCGGAGTTAGATAAGCGCGTGAAGAAATCTGAATACATCCCCGACGTCAGCGCGGCCTTCACTTATGCCTCGCCACGCAATTTCGACACGTTCGTTCCGAAGAACTTTGCCGCGGTTGGGGTGGCGGTGAACTGGGAAGTGTTCGACTGGGGCCGAAAGAAACATCAACTGGCAGAGAAACAGAAGACCATCGAGCAGGCGAACAACAACCTGCGTGACGCGGAAAGCAATGTGATGATCGAGGTCGGCGCCAGATTGCGCGACCTGCAACAAGCAGGGCAGGCGCTACGTGTCGCGAAACTCAAGCAGGAAACTGCGCGCGAAAACATGCGCGTTTCAATGAACAAATACAAGTTGGAGTCAGCGCTGTTTTCGGACGTGCTGCAAACACAGGCGACGCTGGCGGACGCCGATTATCAATATCAACAAGCGTTGATGGCATTCTGGACAGCCAAGGCCGAATACGAAAAGGCGATAGGAGCAGACAAATGAGACACAAGCAAACACTGATGAGAATCGCCACGCAGGTGACACTCGTCGCAGCTTTCTTACTTACGGCCGTATGCGCTTACGGGCAGGATGTTCACTACAACTACGACCGCAGCGCGAATTTCGCGGCGTACAAAACCTACAAGTGGGTTGAGATCCCGGGCGGCTCAGTGCCGGACCGGCTGATCGACCAGGCCATCAAGCAGGCCGCCGACGAACAGCTCGCCCTCAAAGGCCTTACCAAGGTCGAAGAGAAGGCGGACCTGTATATCGGTTACCAGGTCGTAGTCAATCTGGAAAAGAGCATCGACTTATACAGCACCGGCATCGGTCCTGGTGGGTGGGACGGATGGGGTGACCGTTCAGTGCGCGGCCAGACTTCGACGGTTCCCGTCGGGATACTGTTGATGGATCTTTACGACGTGGGAAAAAAGCAGTTGGTGTGGCGCGGCGATGCCATCAAGACGATCGACCTCAAGACCGACCCGGACAAGAACTACAGGAACCTGCAAAAGGTGATGACCAAACTCTTTAAGAATTATCCGCCGCGGCCCGGTAAGTAAGGAGCGAGAACCAACGAGTTCTCGGAACAGTCAGAGCGGAAGACGACAAAGCAAACGGAGTAGAGCGATGAAATCAAAAACACTTGCAGCAGTTGCCTTGAATGGAAGCATGGTCCTGATGCCTCTGCTGACGGGCTGCCAATCAAAGAAAGTAGAGAAGCCGGCGGTTCCGGTGAAGGTTGCGGCGGTTGAGATGAACTCAGCCAGCAGCGGATCGCGATATTCGGCCACGATCATCCCACGCACCGAAGTTGAGTTGGCGTTCAAGGTGGGTGGGTATGTTGACGCACTTCAGCAGGTGCGTGGCGTTGACGGCAGAATGCGCGATGTGCAGGAAGGCGACGTCATTTCCGCGGGCGCCGTGCTGGCTCGGGTTCGTCAGAGCGATTACCAGGTCAAAGTTAGCCAGGCAGAATCGCAGGCGAGCGAGGCGAAATCAGGTATCGCGGCGAGCAAGGCGCAATACCAGGAAGCGCTCTCTGGCATCGCCTCGAGCAAATCTCAACTTGCTGAAGCTGAGGCGGCGTACGTGAGAGCGAAGTTTGATTACGACCGTGCGCAAAACCTCTTAGCCACGCAAAGCTTGACCAAAGCAAATTACGACGCGGCCAGGGAAACGTTCGAAAGGTCAGCTGCCAAAGTCGAAACCGCGCGCTCGCAGATAAGCGTGATCGAAGCTAAAGCCAACGCCGCAAAAGCGAATATCGATGTCATTCAGGCCAGGTCGAGCACTGCGCAGGCTGTGGTGCGGGGAACGAGAATCCCGTTACAGGACACCGCGCTGAGGTCACCGCTCAATGGCCTCGTGCTGCAAAAGTCGATCGAGAGGGGGACATTGGTTTCGGCCGGCACAAAAGCATTCACCGTCGCCGACACGTCGTCGGTGAAAGCGGTGTTTGGGGTTGCAGACGTTGCCGTGCCGGAAATGAAACTCGGAAGGAGTTTAGCCATCGAAAGCGAAACGATGCCCGGCAAAGAATTTCGCGGACAAATTACGTCGGTGTTTCCCGCGGCTGATCAAAAGAGCCGGGCCTTCAATGTGGAAGTGACGATCCAGAATCCGGGATTCCTGCTGCGGCCAAACATGATCGTCTCGCTCAGAGTGGAAACAAACCAAGCTACCGCGGGGCAACTGGTCGTGCCGTTGAATGCGGTGATGAAGGCCAAGAACGGAA
>JAJPKD010000229.1 GCA_021323895.1 Acidobacteriota bacterium
AACCCGCGTCACCCAGCGGCAACGTTCCCGAAAGTTCCAGAGTGTTCGCGCCGAGGCCGCGATAGATTCGCAGATCGCTTTTCGAAACTTTTGGCGAAGTCGTCGCATGATTGATGATCGTCATGAACGAAGCCGACGGTGGGCCAGTCGTGAACACAACCGGCGCGCCAACTTTCTCGCCCGGCTTCACATTCAAATCGATCGCGTTGTCATTGATCGACAGCGCGCTGATTGGCGCGCCGTAAGACCATGTCAAATCTTCCCATTCCCAACCACTGCCCAGCGGGCCGCCGTTGAAATAACTCTCGTCGCCGACGAGGTCGCCTTTGATGCGCTTCACGCCCGCGGCCACGATGCGATCTGCGAGGTCGTTGATGCCTTTGAAGTAATCGCCACTGTTGAAGCGCGCGGCAAGCGACGGATCACCGCGACCATAGATGATGAGATCGCCTTTGACTTTGCCGTCGTCCGGTTTTTCTTTCGCGTACACCGAAGTAATGAAATGAAAGTCGGGCGTCAATCGATCGAACGCAGTCGCGACCGTATAGAGCTTCATGTTCGAAGCCGGCCGCACAAACTTGTTCGCGTCCTGTTCGAAGATCACCTGCCCCGAGTCGAGCGAAACAATCTTTACCGCAAAGAAACCGGGTTCGAGCGCCGGCTGTTTCACGATCTCTTCGATCCGACTTCGGAGATCGGCGAGCGTTGCCGGCGCATTTCGCGCGGGCTGAGTCGCGCGCGCGTTCGTTGTGGTCGCGATTGGCGATTGGGCGAATGCAATGTTCCGCTGGATGGTCAATCCGGCGAATAGCGAAAGCGCCAGCAATAGATGGACAACCGTTTTAGTTTTTCTTTGGAGCATTTCTGTTAATCGATTGAGATCAAAACTTCTTCTGCGCTCGCGGTCGCCGTACCAAGTTTTCCAACGACGATTCCGGAAGCGTGATTTGCCAGCACCGCCGCTTCGGTCATCGTAGCGCCGGCTGCCAATGCCGCCGCCAGCGTGGCGATGACTGTATCACCGGCGCCGGTCACGTCGTAAACTTCGCGCGCGGCAGTTTCTACCAGCACCGGATCGGCATCGCCTTCGCACAACATCATGCCCCGCTCGCCCCGTGTGATCAGCACGGCGTCGCAAGCTAAACGACTCTTGATGATCGCGGCTGCTTCGCGCAAACCCTCGTCAGTATCTTCTTCGAGGTTTGTCAACCGCAAAGCTTCATGATGGTTCGGCGTCACCAAAGTCGCGGGGTTGTACGCATCAAAGTTGCGCGGCTTGGGATCGATCAAGACCGGCATGCGTTTGTATGCGAGCGGCAGGACTTCAGAAAGAATGCGCGGCGTGATGACGCCTTTGTCGTAATCGGAAATTACCAGCGCGTGAGCGTTGTCGATCGCGTTCCTAACTCTTTCAATGATCGCTGCTTCCACTTGGCCGTTCACCGCGCCGCGATGTTCGCGATCCGCACGCACGACCATTTGATTGTGCGCGATGATGCGCGTCTTGATAGTCGTCGGCCGCTTTTCGTCTGTGATTAGGCCATGGTCAGTTTGCACGCCGCCGTTGACGTGCAGCGCTTCGCGAAGCTTTTCCGCGGCGGCATCTTCACCGACTACGCCAATCACATCAGCCTTAGCGCCGAGGGCCGCCACGTTCGCCAGCACGTTCGCTGCGCCGCCGAGTCGCATCGATTCGCGTTTGATGTTGACGACCGGAACCGGAGCTTCCGGCGAGATGCGACTGACGTCGCCCCAGATGAACTCGTCCAGCATGACATCGCCCAGCACCACCACGCGACGATCGCGCGCGCGCTTGAGAATCTCTTCGGCTCGGCTTTTCGAAATGGTAGTCACGTTAATATTCGATCAATTGCAGCGACAACGCGTTCTACGGGAACGCGCATGATGCACTCCGGGCGTTCGAATTGCGCGCAAAAATAACCATGACAAGGCTGGCAAGGCATTTCTTCGCGCACAACTTCGTTAGGATTGGTGGTCCATGGACGCCAGTGCGCAACGTTCGATGAACCGAAAATGACAACGCAGCGCGCCCCCGCAGCCGCCGCGATGTGCGCGATGCCGCTGTCGTTGCCGACGAAGAGTTGAGCGCGCGCCGCCAGAGCAGTCACTTCCGGCAAAGTCAGATCATCCAAACCTACGACGGGCGCGTTTGATTCTTTGACGAGCGAATCGAGCACCTGCCTTTCAGTCCCCGACACGATCGCAAGAGGCTTCAGTCCGCGCGCCGAGAGTTCTTCCGCGACTCGCGCAAAATTTTGCGTCGCCCATTGCTTCGTAGCCAGCGCCGCGGCCGGATGAATCAGCGCGAACGGCTCATCGGCGACATTCGCTGATGACAGCTTCGCTGCGACCAACGCGGCAGCTTTATCGGTTACCGGCAATTGTGTGGCGGGACGATCTGTTACGGGTACGCCGGTCCAGCCAATTAATGCCAACTGCTGCTCAACCGAATGCAGCATTGCCCTCTGCCAAATTTCGGTCGCGGGAGGTGCTACATGGTTGTGCAGGCGCGCGTATTGATAATTTCTGAATCCAACGCGGTGAGTCGCGCCAGTCGCGCGCGTGAGAAACGTAGCCGTGGTTCCGCCATGCAGATTGTAAACGACATCATACTTCGATCGATGAAGCTCGCGGGCAATTCGTGCTCGCGCGGAATTGCTGTGGCGCGGTATCGAAATTACTCGATCGATCAACTCCGATCCTTCAAACAACGGCGCGACCCAATCTTCCAGCAGCACATGAATCCTGGCGTGCGGCGCGAACCTTTTCAGCGCCAACAGCGAAGGCGTCATCAGAACCGAATCGCCAATCGAGCGCATACGGACGACGAGCACGTTGTGCACGCCGGACCAATCCCAACGGGCTGGCGCGAGTGATTGCGGTTCGTCGTTCCGCAGGTTGCCAGCGAAACCGAGGTGACGCGCACTCGGCGACGACTCAATTATTTGCCGCAGGCTGTTCATCCTCGATTTTGGCTTCGTCGATCAGCATCACTGGAATATCGTCGCGAATCGGATAGACGCGTTTGCACTCGACGCATTTCAGACCGCTGCCGTCGGGCTTCAATTCCACCTTGGCGTGGCACGCCGGGCAAACCAAAATCTCGAGTAGCTGTTCGCTAACAGGCATTCGGATCTTCCTCACTTAATGATGCGCCCAGGGGCGCGGATTGCGAATAAGCTTAGCAGCATTAACACATTTCGCGTAGCGCCTGTAGTACAATCCGTGGCGTCGAAGATTTTGCGAGCTTCGGGAAAAACGAGAGCCATAGTTAATGATGATTATTGAAGAGTTTGGGCCCCAGGTAGCAAGCGTTTGGAACCACCTGCGCATGGCGACGCGGAACCTGGTGGAGAAAGCCTGGCAGTCATCCGGTGCGAGCGCGGCCGCGCGAATTTCGCAAGCGGCGCCTTACGATCCCCGCGCGGATCAGGAGCTGACGCAGTTGCTTTCTGCGCTCGATGATTCCGTGGGCCAGGCCGACAAGTCGAATCAGGAAGCAGCGAAACGCGCCCAACGTTTGGCGGATGCGTGCGCCGATCTGCTGAGCCAGCAAACTCAATCAGCCGAAGTCTTCGCGAGATTGATCGAACGCGCCCATCGCCGTAAAGACTACAAACAAGTTGACGCGCTGGCGGCGTTGCTGCCCGAGCGGCTGGCACCCAGCGAACTATGCGATCTGGCGCGCGCCAACAACGTTATTGTGCGGGCGTTGGCCCATGAGGCTATGACACAGATGCCTACAAAAATTCTGGCGGCGTTGTTACGCGATCCCGTTGATAGCGTGGTGGCGCGGCAGGCTTTGGAGCGACAGGCTTACGAGTTTGGCTCCGCCGACGCGCAACGAATCTTGAGAGAGTTCGACGAATTCGGAATAGACGAGTTCTGAAAATGATCGCGAGACAGTCTTCACCACTGTCTCAAATCAATAACCCTAAAATTGAAGATTGTCAGCAGCCGTGGAAGCGGCTGCTGCGAATAACGATCAGCCTTCGGGTTGGCCCTTGCAGTTTGGCCCGAACAGCGCGGGAATCTTTTGACTGATGACCGGATACTTCGGCGCTTCGTCGATATTGACCTGCGTCCATTGCTGTTGATCTTCGGGCACGTTGTTATCGGCGAAGATTGCTTCGACCGGGCACTCGGGCACGCAGGCGTCGCAATCGATGCAGGTGTCGGCGTTGATATAAAGACGATCGGGCAATTCGTGGAAAGCTTCGACCGGACAAACCGCAGCGCAATCGGTGTACTTGCAATCAAAACAAGGTTCGGTAACAACGTACGTCATTCGTTAATGACTCCTTTCAAAGACTGAAATGTTTAGTATCTCTTGCGCGGAAAGTCAACTGGAAATTTTTCGCATCCGTCAGTACCGCGAGCGATAGCGAGCGGATCATCACGTTTGTCAGTATCTGGTTAGGTAGCGATGTGATCAAGCGATTAGCTTCTCCGTGATGCGCATGATTGATCCGCTCGCTATCGCTCGCGGTACTGACACCTTACTTCGGCACGTAGGTAAACCAAAAATAGATTGCCTGGCCGATGCCGATCCAAAATCCGATGATCGCCCCGAACAGTTCGATCGTTTTTAGATGATGCTGCGCGACTGACAAAACGAGCGTTTCCAATTTCTCGATCGGATAGTCGGAAACTTTTTGCCGCACGAGACCACCCACATCGAATTCCGCAATCGCCGCAGGCGATCTCTCTCTCGCCGCCGTCACGATTTTTTCGGTGAGCGCTGATGAAGCTTTGTCGATCGCGCCTTCCGGCATGTGATCGCCCAAGCGGCCAATTGGCGTAATCAAAAACTTTTCGATTTGCGAACTCAGAATCCCGTTGATGCGCTGCGCCGTGTCGTCGCGCGCCAGCACCGCCAGCAAACTGTGGGTGATAAAGCCCTTCAATCGCGGCGCGGAGGCAGGATTCAGGTTCTCAAGTAACTCGCCGAGGGTGCGCGGACCGAGGCGCTCGAGCGCGTCATCCAGATAAGAATTCAGCGAAGCGGTCAGTTCCGGGCTGCGCAACATCGCGACAAACCGATCGGCAGCTTGATGCTTAATCCGCTCGAAATTTTCAGACGAAACTTCGCCGATCACTTCTTTGATCGGACGCGCCATGAAGGCATCGACCGTCGTGTTCAATAAGAGCGTTGCCTGCTCGGCAAACGCCTCGCCGCGCAAATATTCATCGACTCGCCGGGGCAAAGCGTCGTTAACCAGATCGTCAACTTCGTAGTAAATCCGTTCGCGCGAGATGAAAATCTTTTTGAAAAAGGAGAGGCGCTCGTAATACTCGTCAACTTCGCGCTTGATAAGCGACCCGATTCGCAGCCGGGTGTTCCTCGACGTTGCTATGTCAGCAAGCGTGTGCGCGATGGGCGGCACTTGCCGATCAATTCGTTCTTTGATGAGGGAAATCGTTTCCGGCGAGAGCATCTCCGCAAGCGTCGCATCCGTGCGCGCCAGAGCGTCGATGCGATCGCTGACAAAGGAATACACCTTTGCTTCGAACTGTTCCGCGCTAACGAACGCTTCGTAACGATCTTGAGCGAAACTGCGGAGCACCGCGAGCGTGTCTTCGCTGATCGTTTCATTCAGGCGTCGTTCCAACAATTTGTCGATCTGACGATCGACAAACGTTTCAATCGCCTGGGCCGTCTGATCGCTTTTCAGAACCGACGCGATGTGTTCGGCCAACCGATATTGCAGAGCGGAAATCGTGTCGAGCACCGGCGCGCGCGCTCCGGTCGGTAGCGCTTCGATCAGCGAAGGATAGACGGTGGACAAAAGTTCATTCGTGTACGAGCTAACAAAGCCTTCGACTTTGTTTCCGAAAAATCCCGTTTCGAACAGAGCGTCGAAAACTGTGTCCTGTGATACGAGTTCATTTCCAACCGCGTTGCCGATTGATTGCGCCAGCCGCGCGCGATGGCGCGGGATCATTCCCTGCGGCCAGATCGTGATTCCAAAAATCTTGACCGGCTTGTAGGGCTGAAACAGCATCCAGATCGCCAGCCACGCCGCGCCATACCCGTGCACCGTCGCGATGATAATGATCGCCAGGCTAATCAGAAGTTTGAACGTAATTGGATTGATGGTGTCACCGCCTTGATTCGTAAAACGTCATGTTCAGCACGGGAGTTCGATGTTAACAAAAGCGCCGCTCCCGGCAAACGAGAGCGGCGCATAAAAATGCGATTTTGATTCGCTGTTATTTCTTTGGTTCCAGAATAATTTCGCGCGCGAGTCGATCGCCGATGATTTCGCGAATCGCCAGCCGATCGTTGTAGCCCTTCATCTGGGCTTCGTAGTTGCCCACGACTTTTTGCGCGACGGCTTCGGCCTTGTCTTCATTGGCTTCCATCGCGGTCAAGCTCTTGTACTCAGTCATCAGCATCAAATTGAAGTCGGCGGGACTGTGGCCTTCGACCGACAACACTTTGTAAGAAATAATGTTGCCCTCTTTCTTTTGTGCCTCCTGCTCGGCTTTCCAACTCCTGGCCAGATAGTTCATGTAGGCGACATCCATGCCGGGCTTGATTCTGATGAACGCAACTGTCCAAACCGTGCCGTTGTGATAAGGATGATTCATTTGCGCATAGACTGAGACGCTGGCGATGAGGACTGCCGCCGCGATCACACCAAATACGATTCTTTTCTTTTTCATAGAGGTTCTCCTTGCCCGTACGAGGGTCGGGGGCTCGATCAACGGAGTACGGGAAGCCCGCTGTCTGAAGCCATACTTGGGATAATGCGGGAAGGCTTGGTTAATTAAGAGGTCTGCAATCTAGGTTAAATGTGAGGACCTGTCAATCTATTTTGCTTCGAACACAATCTCGCCGCCGATCACCGTCATCCGGCAGCGCGTCTTCAGAATTTCCATCTCAGGAATCTTCATGATGTCGGCAGAGAGGATCGTCAAGTCAGCAAGCTTTCCGACTTCGATCGAGCCACGCACATTTTCTTCGAACGCCACGTACGCCGGCCAAA
>JAJPKD010000197.1 GCA_021323895.1 Acidobacteriota bacterium
GCCGTCACGCGGCCTTCGATGATCGGATCTTTCACTGGGCCATCGAGCTGAAGAGAAACAGACGCCACCACGTCGCCAAGATTGTTGTGCATCACGAGAGCGTTGCGGCCTTCGACGCGCAGTTTGTCGAACACGGCAGTCTTCGCGAAAGTAAATTCGCCGCCTTCTTCGATCGATGTGGGCGGACGTTGATTGATCAATTCCGCCAGGTCGATGTCCTTCGTGTATTCAGTTCGCCTCACGTGCACGTCGCCGCGGATGAATTGAATATCCTGATTGCCGCGCAGTTCGAGATTGGCGTCAACGGTTGAGCGGAAGTCCGGCGGGTAATTCAAAGTCATGTTGGTGCCATAAATATTGAAGAGGAACTGCGACACGTTGAAACCGGAAAGCTGCGCGCCGCCACTCGCGGTGAATTTTCCGCCGCCCAGCGTGCCTTCAAGTCTTTCAATCTGCGCCTGGTGAGCATTGAACAGAATCGCGCCTTGCAAATTCGACAAAGCGACGCGCTGGTCGCCGAGATAAATCGAAATCGATGCGCCGGTAACCGAAGCGCGGCCGGTGACGCGTTGATTTTCGTAAGGTCCGCTGACGTTGACCGCGAGTTCAGCAATGCCCGAGGAGAAAATGTCCGGCGAGAGTAACTGCAGGATGCGCAGATTGATTCGTCCGTTAATCGCCAGCGTGTTTCGCCCGCCGGCATCAGTTGCAATTGCGCCGCCCAGGCGCACGTCCGTCTGCGTGCCGCTAAGGTGCGCGTCGTGAAAAACGATCTCATTCGATTTCAGATCGACGACCATCGGGCCATCTGACGCCAAAGCGAATTCGGGAAGATTCAGATTGAACTGCGTGAAGGTCGCAGTGCCGGTCAGACCTCGCCACGAGAGCGTTTCTTCGCCCTGATCATTTTCAGTCATCAAATTGCCGCTCAGTTTCAGCGTGCCGCTGGCACGGCCGGTGACGACGAGTTCGGGCTCAGTCGCCGGCGTGTTTTGCGGTCCCCGCACGTGCGCCAGAATAATCTTGAAGACTTCGGTCAAGTCCGCGTTGGTGAGTGTCGATTCCACCGTGGCGGGAAGTTTGTCGTTCGAGAGATCGACGCGCGCCGTCACGACCTGCGGCGTCTCTCCGAGCAAGCCCGTAGTCGTGAACGTAACGTTGAGCTGTTTGTTTTCGGTGCGACCGACAAGTTTGAGCGCCCCGGCCGAACGTCCATCGATCTGTACGTCGCTGCTGCTGCCGTCAAAACTGATCTCGTAACTCGAGGTGTCGGTCGAAATTCCTTTCGCGGTGACTTTGAGTGAGGCAGTGCCGGCAAGCTGTGGCAGGTTGGGCCGATTCGCAAACGCTTCCAGTCGTCCCAGTTGTATACGATCACCGCTGGCGGTTAGGTCGAAGGCTTTTGTCTGCGTGTCATAAGTCCCATTCGCGACGATGTGACCCGCGTCGAATGCCGCATCGACTTTGTCAAAGTTTACTGTCGAACCGGCGAACGTGGCGTGCGCGGTCAGGCTTTGCAACGGCTCGCCGCCAAGCTTGCCGGGGCCAAACCGCAAGTCAGCCACGCCGGCCATCGCTTTCGGCAGTCCGGTAATCTTCAACGTGCCCGAAACGTCGGCATGCGTATCGCCGAGTTGCGCGCGCCAGTCTTTCAAAGGCAGCGCGGCGATCAAGCTTTCCGCATTCATGCGATCGAGCGTCGCATCGACCGACGCGTTGTTCTCGCCGGTGCGAGGCAGCACGACCGAGAATTGCGCGCCGCCTCCGCCGGCCTGGACCAGACGGCCTTCGCTGATGCGCGTCTCTGCCGCGGCCGATGAGATGTTCGCAGTCAGCGATCCAAGATCGCGCCCGTTCATTACCAGCGAACCGAGTTCGGTGTGACCGCTGACGATCGGATCTTTCAGCGCGCCATTCAGCGTACCGTTGAAAGCGAGCTTCCCATTGATCTCGATTCCATAGGTGCGAAACTCCTCTTCGAGTTCAGGAATTGCGCCGGAGGTAATGAGCAGGCGCTCGAGTTCCGAGGCATCGGTTGAAGCGAGATCGACTCGCAGATTCGAGGTGGGTTGATCGATCGAGAACTGACCGGACGCGGTCAGCTTCGTCGCGGCTGTTTGCAGGTTCGCTCGTTGAATCTGAAACAATCCGTGATCGGCGGTGACCGCAAAATCGCCGGATAGCGGCGAAGCTTCAGGGCCGGCTGTGGGAGCGCCCACGAGCTGCGCATTGACGCTGCCGGTTGCATTTCCAAAGTCAGTTCCCGTGAACGTGAGATCCGCTTTGCCGGTCGCTTTGCTGGCGAGCGGCACGGCGCGTCCCGACAACGCGGTGATCAAGCCGCCCAGATCGAAGTTCGTGAAATCAGCGTTAACTTTAGATGCGCCATTCTTGCGCAGAGAGATGATCGCATTGCCACTCGCGCGTCCGTCGAGCGCTTCCGCAATGAAGTTGTTGACCTGAATCTGATCGCTGGTCGCGATAACCGATGCAGATGCTGGCCCAAGCTTCATCGTGCCCAGCACGCCGCCGCCTAAACTCAAATCGGCGCTGGCGCGATAACGCCCGGAAGGCTCGACTGTGAAAGCTGGTCGCGCCAGCTTCACGTTTTCGACACTGCCATCTTTCAGCTTTACATTGCCGGCGTTGATGTCGTTTGTCGTGCCCTGCACTCGGCCGTTGCGAATCGCGAGGCGTACGCCGGCGATGTTGATACTTCCGGTTTGCGCGCCGAACGCATTAGCTTCGCCGACCTGCACTTCCTGAATCGTGACATTGGTGGTGTTGCCGTCGCCCTTGATGTCGATAGATTTCGCGTTGACGCCGTTAACCGTCGTGTCGCCCGAATGAATCTTTCCGGCTTTGGCTGTCGCGATCGTCGCTGTCGTCTTTCCGTTTTCGACGCGGACGCGCAGATCGTTTGCCTGAATTCCGTTCTCAACTTTGGCCGTCGAGGTGGTCAGGCTGCTGCCATTGAACTGCGGCGCGGAAGCGGTTAGCACGCCGTCGCGATACTCGGCGCGCGCATCGCGCAGAATCAAACCGGTGATCGTGGTGCCGTAACTCTTCTCCGCAGCCGCGCGCAACTCGCCGATCCAGCGAAAGTCCGAACCTGTGCCCATCACGCCGCCGGTGATTTGCACCGCGTTCAGTTGGAAATCTCCAGCGGTGAGAAGTTGCGCCACCGCGCGCCCATTGAAGTCGTACGACTTGCCCTGGCCCGAACCTTTCGCGCTGACGTTCAGGCCCTGCAAGCGCACGTTGTCGGCGGCCAGCGCGTCAGATTTGAAGCTGCCGTCGACTATGTATTTGTCGCCGTCACCCGTGACTGTGCCGACGAAGTTGCCCGCGCCGCGCAGAGCAGTTTTCGTCTGCAGAATGTCAGAAGCCTGCGTGAGATCGAGTGTTGAAGTGATGTTGAGTCGATATTTCAGATCGCGCCAATCGTCCATCACGCCTTGCAGGTGCGACTCGGCAATCGGCGAACGAATGGTCAGGTCCTGAATCTCGGCACGCGTTTCGTTGATCTTTCCGCGGCCGTCGATGTCGATATTGTTGATTGGTCTGCCGTCGTAGCTCAGCGTCGAGTTAGATAAACCAAACGCCACAAGCGCCGTGCGTTGGCCCGGAGGCGCGTTCGGAGCCTCGGGCTGAATCGTGGCGTGGAGATTTCGCGCTTCGCCGGACAGGCTGTGCAGCGCGTCCCCGTAATGAATCAATCCGTTCTTTAATTCAATGTGAGCAGCCGAGTAGGCAAACAGAATTCGGCCGTTGGGCTCAGGCGGCGGAATGTGGATATTGCGAAAATTCGAATTACCTTGCGCATCGAATTTCACCCACACTTCCAGCCCTTCAACTTGTAATTCTTTCAGCGAGATGTCGCGGCGCAGTCGCAGCGCAAAGAGATCCTCGACGCGGACGGTGGCCAGCATGCGATCGATTTTGCCGAGTTTCTCGCCGGTCTTGGCGTCGTAAAGTTCGACGCCCAACAACTCGACCGTTTGTGGAGACAGCGAGGTATGTGAGTCTCTGATTTCGGCGCGAATGCCGTACGTCGCCAGCGTATTTTTTATCTGGTTGGCGACGTAGCGATCGACAAAACCCAACCGGTAAGCGATCAGCCCGACGAACACCACCGCGATGACGGCACAAATCAAACCGATTCCGGCGATGATGGCATTGCGGCGGTTGATGAAACGGCGACGACGCCGCACAGTCTGCGGCAATGAAGTGTTTTCGGGCGGCTTCCCTGTCTTATCGCTGTGGTTCTTTTCAGGCATCGACTAAGTCCGAGAAGCCTTGCGCGAATTCAGAATGCGCAGCTCTCAAAATCGTTGCACGTTTGTTTGAGGGAAGAGCCGAAATGCAGAGGTCAGAGGGCAGAGATCAGAAGTCAGTACAGGACGCTAGAATAGAATCTGACCTCTGACATCTGATCTCTGACCTCTCCTCAGTTTGTAAACTGAAAGCGGGGGAGTTTCAAGGCGAACTTCAAAGCGCTCGCTTCCATTTTGCCGATGCCGACAGCTACCTGTAAAGCGCGCTGCTCATAACATCAGTTCTCAAATACTCATGGTAGAGTGTCGGCGGATGTGGAAGTTCGCCAACCCGATCAAACACGCGCTGCTGCCGACGCGTTGGCCAACGGCGGCAGAAGCCGAATTTTCGCTCCTCTTTCAGCCCGTTACGGTTGGGCCGCTGGCGCTCGAAAGTCGTACCTGGGTACCGGCGATGGTGCCGTGGCGCGCAACCGAAGACGGCTTTGTCACACAGGACAACATTGATTGGTATCGGCGATTCGCCGAGGGACAGCCGGGCGCATTGGTCGTCGAAGCCACCGGCGTACGGGATATTCCCAGCGGGCCGTTGCTCCGCATCGGCGACCATCGATTTATTCCCGGACTGAAGAAATTGGTCGAAGCAGTCCGTGAGGCGAGCGGCGGCGACACTAAACTCTTCATTCAGATCATTGATTTTCTGGCGGTCAAGCGTCGTCCTGATCCTGCAAAATTTTTTCAACGATTTCTGCAGACTACGGATCGACATCAACGCGCCTTGGCGGAGGTGACCGGTGACGCTAGTTGGATCACGGCTGCAGAATCAGAAGTGCGCGAGTTCTTGTCGCGGCAACCGGATGACGTGATCGATCGCGTGCTGGATGAGCGCGAGCTCGAATCGCTGCGCTTTGGTTATCGCGAACGCGTGACTGACACGCATCTAGATCACATCCGCGAATTGCCGCAAGTTCTCCCTGGAATTTTTGCCGAAGCTGCAGCCCGCGCGCGCGAAGCCGGGTTCGATGGCGTTGAGTTGCACTACGCGCACGCTTACACGATGGCGGGGTTTCTCAGCGCGCTGAATGATCGTAGCGATGGATACGGCGGGCCGCGCGAGAATCGTAGCCGTCTGCCGCTGGAAGTTTATCGCGCGGTACGCGAGCGCGTCGGCGACGATTACGTGGTGGGCGTGCGTTTCCTCGGTGATGAAGTTATTTCCGGCGGCAATCGAATCGACGATGCAGTTTATTTCGGCGTTGAGTTCGCCAAAGCCGGCTTCGACTATCTTTCTATTTCGAAAGGCGGCAAGTTCGAAGACGCTGAACAACCGAAAGTCGGCGCAGCCGCGTATCCTTACACAGGAAAAAGCGGTTACGAGTGCATGCCGACGACTCTGTCGGACACGCGCGGCCCGTTCGGACGGTCCGTGCCATTGGTCAGGCAAATCAAGCAGGCGGTGAATGCAGCCGGATTCTTAACTCCCATCGTGGCGACCGGCGGTAGTACGACTTTCGATCAAGCCGAATCAATTCTCGAAGACGGCGATGCGGACATCATCGGCATGGCGCGCCAGGCGCTCGCCGATCCTGATTGGTTTCGCAAGGTCAAATCCGGCCGCGGTGAAGAAGTGCGGCGCTGCACTTACACGAATTACTGTGAAGCTCTCGATCAAGCGCATCGGCAAGTGACCTGCAAACTCTGGGATCGAAAGGAACTCGATGAGGCGGGAATAACGATGGCGGCGGATGGACGAAGACGATTGTTGCCGCCACATTGGAAAGACAATCAAGATTCCAAATAGGAGACACCCGATATGGCTGACGACAAAGAATTCCAGCGAGTCTTCACCGAACTCAAATCAATCTTCAAACCTCATCTGAAGAAAATGGATGTCGCGTCCGACACGAACACGCACTATATGCTGAACACGCGTTACATCATGAGGAACAAACAGCCGCTCTGTTTCGGTGGCGTGCGCATCGGCAAGAGTTACGTCAGCTTTTATCTCATGTCGGTTTACGCCGAGCCCAGTTTGCTGAAAGGTATGTCGCCCGAGCTGAAGAAACGCATGCAGGGCAAGTCATGCTTCAACTTCAAGGAGGTTGATAAGAAATTGTTTGCCGAGTTAAAGACGTTAACGAAAGCCAGTGCGGCAAAATTTGCGAATGAGAAGTTTGTTGAGCAGTTGCGGATGATGCAAGGACGGTGAGTGTTACTTTCTGACTTCTATTACTTCGCCAGGCGAAATGGATTTCAGTTGTTCCAACACTAGCGGAAGTAAAGGCCTCAGGTGTTCATAGCGATTGGTTCGGGCGATTAATACTACAACTGCTATGTTGTGCGCGACTATTTTCTGTTCACGAGGAAGTTTGCGGTCAACCGTGATGAGGACGTCGAAGTTGCCTGATGCCGCACTCAACAGCCTCCCATTCTTAAGCCCTTTAAAACCCGCGTCGTCAACGGTGAAGACGTCGTGTCCGCTTAGGTCGCGCCTCAGATATCGAGTTACACATTCATCAAGCAGCAACTTCATGGTGGGAGAGTAGCGAGTCCTTTGATAATTCGAGAACGCCCAGAACCTGGTCGCGCGTCACAGTAGGAAACTGATCAAGAAACTCGTCAACGTCCTCCCCGCCTTCTAAACAATCAAACAGATTCTTGATCGGAACCCGAGTCCCCATGAACACGGGAGTACCGCTCATCTTTTCGGGATCAATCTCGATTAGTTGCTTCGTGTCCATTTCAACTCCTGTCCGAATTATAAGCGCGAGGGATTTCAAAGCCAAAGTTTTGAGCACGCCGCTACTGTCTTCAAAAACTCCACGCCAACGCCACTCCGTATTCCTTTGCGTGTCGATTGTATTCAGGAGCAATCATGGGCCAGCGCTTCGAAAACCGCGACTCCTGTCCGTCGCGGGCCGCGTCTGACGACTTAACGTGATGTGCTTTGTAAACATAGCGCCCGATACCGTAACCCATCGCGCTGCCCACCAGAACGTCTGACAGGTAGTGCTTCTGACCGGTGAAACGAGAGATGCTCACGGCGCCGGCGATTCCATAGGCAGCGAACTTTATTAGAGGCCGAGCGTGGTACTCGTTGGCGATCACCGTCGCCAGAGACCAGACCGCGATGCTGTGGCCCGAAGGAAACGACGAGCCGCCATCGAAGAAATCGCTGCGGCTCACTCCGCCCGAAGGTCGCACGCGTTGCGTGATTTCTTTAACTGCGGTCACCACGATGCCGCTATCGATCAAAGCTTCGGCGCCCAGAATTCCGGTTTCCCGCGCCCGCTGATTTCCTTTCGCTCTGCCAAAAAGATAGAAAGTCCCGGCAATGGCGGCTGTGCCGTACGTTGATCCCGCATAGCTAACTATCCGACTCGCATTCAACTGCGCTTGCGATTCGGCCATCTCATCGCCGGTCCGCTGGTCTGTCGCTATTAATGCCACCGTCCCCACGGTGAGCGGCGCTAACCAACGTCCATCATGTGAATGCAGATGAAGAGGCGCGGTCCAAATCGCTTTCTGATCGCGCAGAATGTTTTTGAAGAACTTACTTTCCAAAGTAGGCGTGGCCGATGGAAGCGCTGTTGGCGACGGAGTAGCCGAAGGACTCTGTGCAAAGATAGCGGACGAAGTCGAGATCAGGATTGCGAACACACTTATACCGAAGGAATGGGTAAATCGTTTGGTAAATCTCATCTTGCTTCCTTTACTGCTGCGGTCGGACGAATTATTTGCTGACAACCAGGACCACGAATGACCCCGGTTTGACGCTGCGCTGTGGCCGACCTCCGGGAGTTGCCGCCGGGGTTTCGACGTATTCGGCCGTGGACAAGAATATCTTTTTCGTTTTCGGATCGAAAGCCATCGTCCGCGCACCAGCCTGAGTCTTGACGGGACCGACATCTTCGTATTCGTCGGCGGATTTTTCATGAAAGACGCTCAAGATCCCTTCGCTGCACGAAAAGAAAATCAGTTTTGCTGAAGGATCGAATCCCGCGTAATCAACGCCACGGCCGATCGGAAAGCTGGTAATGACTTTGCCGTTCGTTGCGTCCATCACGACCATTTTCGGTTCGTTGCGGCAACCTATGAACAGACGCTTGGTCTTGGCGTCGTAAGCCAGTCCCGTGGGAGTCTTCGCCACGCCAATCGGAAATCGATGTTTCACTTCGAGCGATTTCGGATCGAACACGATCACCTCATTCGTGTCTTCGCCATTCACGTAAATCAAACCATCCGCGACGACTGCTTCTTCGCCGTCGCCTTCGGCTTTGACCGTGCCGACGACTTGACCGGTCTTCGCATCGATCGCCGTGATGTCATGCGTGCCGTGATTGTTGGTGAAGACGCGCTTGGTTACCGGATCGTAATAAATTCCGTCCGGACCTTTGCCGACGTCGATCTTATTGATGAGCTGCAGCGTCGTGGGATCGAACATCGAGACCTTGTTTTCGCGGCCGTTGCTGGTAAAGCCATGCTTGAATTCGGAAGCGATGGCGATGCCGTGAACGCCGGGCGTGTCGGCGATCGTCCCGACGAACTTTCCGGTATCGGGATCGATCACATCGACCTGCGTGCCGTGCGAAACATAAAGTCGCCGCGCCGCACTATCAATGAAGAGATAATCAAAGCCGCCGTTGCCGGCCAGCGGATAGCGTGTTTCGACTTTGTATCCAGTGCCACCTTGAAAAAACATAAGTGCTGCCGCTAAGGCAATTAGTCCAGTTTTCATAATTACGTCTGCTCCTTTCGATCAACCGTCTAAATTAGTTTTGCTCAGGTGCGCGTCTTGCTAACGCATAAACCGTCGGTGTTACGACGAGCGAAAGCAGCAACGCCATCGTCAATCCGCCAATCACGCCGATGGCCAATGGTTGCAGAAGCTCGGAACCAGCGCCGAACGCCAACGCCAGCGGCAACATGCCGAGCATTGCCGCCAGCGAAGTCATCAGCACGGGCCGAAATCGCCGGCGACCCGATCGCAGCAAAGCTTCGCGCAAAGTGTCTCCGGCGGCAAGGTGATCCTCGACCGCATCGAGCATCAGGATGCCGTTCTTTGCGACGATGCCGACGATCATGATCATGCCCATCAGCGAGACTACATTCAGTGTCATGCCGGTAATGAACAATGCGAGGAGTACGCCGGCAATCGCCAGGACCGCGCCGGTGACGATGGCGATGGGATGCGCAAACGAACGAAACTCGATCAGCAAAGTTATGAAGACCAGCAGGACGGCGAGGATCAACGAAATCATCAATTCGCGAAAGCTCGACTGCTGTTCCTGATAAAGTCCGCCGTATTCGATCGTCATGCCGGGCGGCAGCTTAACGTCCTTCGTCAGCTTGTTTCTGATTTCGCTGATTGCGGTGCCGAGGTCTTTTCCCTCCAGGCGGCCCGTGACGGCCACCATCTGCCGGAGATTCTCGCGCTCAATTTCGGCCTGACCTTTGTCGTAATCAATATCGGCGACCTGATCGATGCGAAACAGTTGGCCCGATGACGAACGCACTTGCAGGGCCTTCACTTTGTCGAGCGAAGAGCGCACGTCAGCGGGAAAGAGCACGCGCACGCGAATCAGACGGTCCTGTTGCAGGATGAACGAAGCTTCGTCGCCGGTCATTGCCGCGGCGGCAGCCTTGGCGACGTCATCGGTCGTCACGCCAAATCGCGCGGCGCGCAGCGGATCGATTTTGAAGTTAGCGCGGGCCCGCTAATGACGACACCGTTCTTCGTGTCAACGACGCCCTGAATCTTTTTGATCGACGCTTCGACTTCGTCAGCTTTCGACTGCAATGCGGCGGCATCCTCGCTGTAGAGTTTGATCTCGATCGGTTCGGGGTTCCCCTGCAAATCGCCGATCACGTCCGGCACAATGCCGACGAATTCAATTTCCAGCGCCGGCTCAGCTTCCTCAATTTGTTTTCGCAGATCCGAAATGACTTCGTCGGTTTCGCGCTTGTGGCCCGGCTTCAGCTTCACTGCATAGTCGCCGCGGTTCGGCTCGGTCACAAATAAACCCATCTCGAGACCCGTGCGGCGCGAATAACTTTCAATCTCCGGCGTCTTCATCAACTTGTCTTCGACATCGCGCAGCATGCGATCGGTTTCTGCTAGCGATGCACCCGGCGGCGCCCAGTAATCGAGCACAAAGGCGCTCTCGTCAAACTCAGGAAGAAACTCAGAACCAAGCCCGCGATAAAGAAGATACGAACCGACCAGGACGGCCGCGATAATCGCGACGACGATCCAGCGGTTGTCGAGCGCGTGTGACAAAACCCATTCGTAGCGCGTGACGATGGCGCGGAGGACGCGGCCTGACTCAGCCTCTTCTTCCAATTCATCCAAAGTCAGTTCATGTTCCGTATCCGATTCCGGTGACGGTTCGGCGTCCTTGGCGCGTCGTTTCGGTCTGACAAATTTTTCGGCGAGCACCGGAGTAAAGCCCAATGCGAGCACCAGCGACGTCAACAGAGCCACCGACATGGTCAGCGCCAGCGAACGAAAGAATACGCCCGTGACGCCGGTGAGAATTGTCAGCGGAAGAAAGACGACCACCGGCGTGATCGTCGAGCCGATGATCGGAACGGTGATTTCCGACACGGCGCTTTGCACAGCTTCGCGGCGCGACTGGCCGCGGCTCATGTGCGTGTAGATGTTTTCTACGACCACGATCGCGTCGTCGATCACTAATCCAATCGCGGCCGCGACTCCTCCTAACGTCATCAGATCGAAACTCAAATGCGCGAGCCACATTGCCAGAAACGTGACCAGCACCGTCACCGGAATCACGAGAATCGCAACGAAGGTCGTGCCCCAGTTCCGCAGAAACGCGTAGAGAATCACCACCGAGAGCAGCAACCCGATGATAATCGAATCGCGCACGGAATTGATCGAGTCGCGCACCAGCAGAGATTGATCGTAATAAGCCGCGACGCGCACATCGCCCGGAATTTGGCCGCGAATGGCAGTGAGCGTCTTGCGCACTTCATCGACGACGGCGACGGTGTTCGCGTCCGGCTGACGATTCACGTTGACGAGCGCCGCCGGGTGCCCATCCGCGGTCACCATCGTGTATTCGGGTTCGACGCCGCCCGTAACCGTGGCCACGTCGGCAACCGTGACCGGCGCGTTGTTCACAGTCGCGACAACGATGCCATTGAGTTCGTCGGGCTTGCTTGCCTGTCCGCTGACCAGCGCGAGTTCAAGCTGATGATTCTCTTCAATCAAACCGGGCGAGACGATGATGTTCGAGGCTTTGATCGCGTCGGTGACTTGCGTGACTGAGACGTTGTGCGCCGCCAGCCGTTCCGGGTCGATCGTGACGTGGAATTCGCGCGTCTTGCCGCCAGCGACGCCGACGATCGCCACACCCGGCAAGCGCGCCAACTGCGGCCGAATGATGTAAGTGGCAATGTCTTTCAGCGTGGCGGGATCGCGCTTGTCGGAAGTCAGGCTGTAGCCAACCACGGGAAAAACCGCAAACGTCAGGCGCTCGACGTTACGAATTTGCGCGGTGGGCGGCAGCGATGTTGACAGTTGCGAGAGCCGCGCCTGAACCAGTTGCAGTGTCTGGATGATGTTGACGTTCCAATCGAAGTAGAGACTGATTTCAGACGAGCCGCGCGCAGTTTTGGATATGATGCGCGCAATGCCGGGCACGCCGTTCATCGCTTCTTCGATGGGTCGAGTTACTGAGACGAGGGTTTGCGAAGCGGGCGCTTCGCCGTTATCGACGATGATGACGATGCGGGGGAAATCGGTTTGCGGAAAGATCGCAACCGGAAGCTGCCACGCCGCGTACAAGCCAGCCGCGCAGAGCAACGCCACGATTATCAAAATCGCGCGGGATTGGTTCGAGACGATGCGAGCAAGCGGCATGAAAATTAATAAATGAAAAGTGCAAATCGAATCCGCGAATTTTCAATTTGCATTTTTCAATTTCTAATTTTCAATGTTTTGGGCTTAGTCCTTGTCCTTTTCAGCGCCTTCCTTCTTCTCTTCATCTTTCGCCACTTCAATCTTTGTTCTATCCGGCAACGCAAAGTTTCCTTCGATCACCACGGTCTCGCCCCCTGAGAGACCTTCGACAATTTCGATCTTGTCTTTGGTGCGAATGCCGACCGTGACTTTCTTTTCATGAGCGACGTTTTGCGCATCGACGACCATTACGGTTCCTTCGTTGGCGTTGCTCGCTTCCAGCGTGACCGCCGACGCCGGAATGACGATGGCGTCACTCTTGGAATTCGCATACACCTTCACTTCGGCGGCGCCGTTCGCGCGCAACAAGCCCTGGCCGTTCGACAGCGTGACCCAAACCTCGACGGTGCGATTGGTCGGATCGCTGGAGCGACTTAGCAACGTTACCTGCCCTTTCATCTCTTCCGCGGAAGTGTCGGTGGGAATGACGGTGACAGCATCGCCGACTTTCATTTGCGCGGCGACCGTGTCTGAGAAAGGCGCCTTCACGATCACTGAACTGACGTCGGCGATGGTTACCAGCTTGCCGCCAGGTGAAGCGAACTCGCCTTCGTACTGATATTGATCCGTAACGATGCCGCTGATTGGCGAACGAATGGTCGCGTAACTCAACTGCGCGTCGAGCGTCGCGAGATGTTGTTGCGCCTCTGCAGTTTTCGCTGCGGCCAGCGCGCGATCGTTTGGATTGAGTGATCGACCACGCAGCGAAACTGTCTGCTCCTGCAAGCGCAACTCATCCTCGGCCGTGGTGAGATCGAGCTGCGATGCTTCCAAATCCTTCTTCGAGATGCCGCCCTGCTCGTAAAGCGTGCGGCGTCGGTTGTAGGTGGCGCGCGCGTTGTTCACTTTCGCCCGCGCATCGAGCAGGGCCTTCTGATCTTCGGCATTGGTTTTCGGAATCGTTCCCGTGACCACGCTGCGTTCGTTAGCTTTAGCTTCGTTCAAAGCCGCGACGGCTTCGGCCCGTTGCGCTTGGAGATCGCGCGACTCAAGCACGGCGATCACCTCACCGGCGCGCACGAACTTATTTTTCACGAGCGCCATCTTTTTGATCTGCGCGCTGACTTTCGCGCTCACGTCAGCTTTCTCGCGCGGCCAAATCGTGCCGACCGCGATCACTTCAGCCGCGATCGATCCTTTTTCGGCTTTGGCGACTTTGACGCTGACAACAGGCGTGACCTTCTCTTCCGCTTCGCCGGAGGATTTGCGGTAGCGCCAAATGATCAGAATCGTGAGCGCCAACAAAACCATCGCCACACCCGCGATGATCAGAATGTTGTTGAGCTGACGTTTGTTGGTCATATAGAAGTTGTCCGCAGATTACGCAGATTACACAGATAGAAAAGAAGAAAATCTCCTGACAACTTGTCCCTCTGTGCTTTTCCCAATTTGCGTAATCACTGTAATCTGCGGACAAGTCTTATTGTCCCGTTGCTTGTCTCAATCTCGCTAAGGCCACCTGATAATCAAACAGGGCCTGATACAGCGCGCTGCGTTGCGCCACGAGTGTTGTTTGCGCGTCGGTCACTTCCACGATTTGCGCTTCACCCGCGCGATAGCGAGCGATCGACGCCGTCAAATTGTCCTGTGCTCGGGCGACGCCTTCGTGCGCGAGCGTAATCCGCGCCGCCGCGATTGTCGCTTGCGATTTCGCGGCATAGAACTGTTGCGTGAAACCGCGCGTGGCGATGATGCGCTCATTCTCGGCGAGCTGCACGCGCAAGCGCGCCTGTCGCTCTTTGCTGCGCGTGGCGCCCCAATCAAAAATCGGCACCGTCAAGGTGATCGCTGCGGAGACTCCCGAGTGTTCCTTCAAGCGCGGCCCTTTCAACGAATCCGTGTCGAAGCCTCCATTAATCGAGTAACCCAACTCCGGCAAGCGATCGGCGCGCGCGATCTTGATTTCCTGACGCGCGGCTCGTAGCTGCTGCTCGAGCTGCGTAAACTCCGGCCGCCGCGCAACGTCGTCGGCTTTGAACTGCTGGTATTCCGTATCGTTAGGCAAAGCCAGATCGAGATCCGTCGTTGCAATTGGTCGGGTGAACTCATAACCGACCAGCACTCGCAACGATCCGGCCGCTACTTCTTCGTTGACGCGCGCTTTCTCTAACTCGTCACGCCGCGAAAGCGTCTGCAATTGCGCGCGCGTGAGATCGACTTGCGCAACTTCGCCGCCGGTCAGAAGCAGCGAAGTGATCTTCTCGAACTCCTCCGCGGCTGACAGATTGCCCTCTGCCGCGCGGCGTTGCGCGGTTGCGAGCGCCAGTTCGTAGTAAGTTTCAGTAACCGCCTGGGCCAATGCGCGGCGCGCGACTTCGGAGCCGGCATGCGCGGCGGCGAGCAACGCGCGATTCTTCGCCAAGGTAGCCCGCAACTTGCCCGCGATATCCAAATCCCCCGCGACATTAACGAGTGCTTCGTACTCGCTGACCGCGTTATTCGCGATGTAACTCGGCGCGCGCGGCTCGCCCGGCGGTAACCCGAGCGCCGGCGAAGTGTAAATGTAGCTGAGCGGGGCGCTCACTTTTGGCATGAACGCAGCACGCGCCTGCTTCACGTCTTCCGAGGCGATCTGTTCGTTGATGATCGCCGATTGATACGTGGACGCTTGCGCATTCGCCAGCCGCAACGCTTCTTCAAGCGTCAGCGGAATTACATTTTGTGATTGTGGCGGAGTAACGAGCTGTGGTGTCGGAGATGGAGTTGCCGTTTGTGCGGTGGCAGAAGTTGCCAACCAGCAAAGCGCAATCAGCGCCAAGAGGGGACCTGGATTAGGTCTCGCGGTACTGAGCATCTCGTTTTATGGAGATGCTCAGTATATACGCGTGGTTACGATTATTGAAAAACGCGAGGTAGCGCGCGCGATTATTTTATCCGCAGCCGAAACGGCATCAGGTAAATCGCCTCGCCGTTCTTGGCTCGATCCAGCAACTGCGCGTACCGGACGCTGGCGCGAATGTCTTCAGGCAAGGACGACAACAGCGCCGCTTGTTTGTCTTCGAGCGCAGTGTCGTCGCCTTCATCATCGCCGCTCAGGAACTGTTCGAAGAAGCTTGGGGGCTTCGGCATGATGATGCGCTGAATGCCTTTGTCGGCGGGAATGTTGGCGAGCTTCTTGGCGATCTCGATCGCCTTGTCGAGGCCGCCGTATTCATCGACCAGGCCGTTATCTTTGCCCTGCTTGCCCGTCCAGACGCGGCCCTGGCCGATCGAGTCGATGTACGCCTTGTCTTTGCTGCGGCCTTTGCCGACCTTGCTGATGAAGTCGTCGTAAGTCGCTTTCATGAACTCTTCAAACTTCGCGCGCTCGGTATCGCTGAACTTTTCCGACTCGCGAAACATGCCGGCGTTCTTGCCGCGCAGCACGTATTCGTTCGAAACGCCGATCCAATCATAGAAACCCTTGATGACTGGCTTGCCGCCGACGACGCCAATCGATCCGGTGATCGTCGAAGGTTCAGCCACAATCTTGTTCGCGTTGCAGGCGATGTAGTAACCGCCCGATGCCGCCACGTCGCTCATCGAAACGACGATGGGCTTCTTGGCTTTCGCGGTTTCGATCGCGCGCCAGATGATATCGGAAGCCAAACCCGATCCGCCCGGACTGTCGATGCGCAACACGATCGCTTTGATCGTTTTGTCGTCGCGCGCTTCGTTGATTGTCCGGACCAGCGAATCCGAGCCGATGGTCTCTTCACCGTTGCCGCCGAATGATGACTTGCCCGAGATGATGTCGCCGGCAGCATAAACGACGGCGATTTTCTCGCCCTTGTTCAGGCCGAGCGACTCCTGCGAAATCTGTTTGTAGTCGGAACCGCGCGCGATGTGCAGTTCGTCATCGTCTTTATAGCCCAGTCGCTTCTTCAATTCTTTCTCAACGTCGTCGCGATAGAGAGAACCATCGATTAGTCCTACTTCTTTCGCCTGCGGCGCGGTGTAGGGCGCATCATCGATCAGCTTCTTTACGTCATCAACCGATTTTTTCCGCGCCTTGGCAATGCCTTCGATGTAACGTCCATAGAGATCGTCGAGCAGCGAGTTGATGTACTCGCGACGCGCGTCGGTCATTTGCTTCTGCGTAAACATGTCGCCGGCGCTCTTGTATTTTCCGATCTGGTACATGTCCGGATAGATGCCGAGCTTATCGAGCGACCCGCGGAAGAACATCACGTCGGCGGCCAAACCGATGGTGAACAACTCACCCGGCGGCGGAACAAAGATTTTGTCGCATGCCGTCGCGATGTAGTAATCCTTGTTCAGGCCCGTCTCCATGTAGGCGTAAACCGGTTTGCCCGACGTGCGGAAATCTTCGATCGCGCTGCGAATCTCTTCCGACTTGGCCCAGCCGGCTTCGGACATGTCGATGTCGAGCATCACCGCGGTGATGCGCTTATCGACCTTGGCTTTGCGAAATTGCGCGAGCAGGCTGCTGAGCGATTGCGGCTGCCCGCCGAGGAAGCGACGGACCGGATCGTCGGGAACGTAATCCGGCATCGCGCCGGAAATCTTCAGCGCCAGCACGCTGTTGTCCTGAATCGAAGGACGATTGCCGCGAATCGCGGAAAAGATAAGCGCGACGCCGATGGTCACGATCAGAATTAGTCCGAGCACGATCGCGGAGATGATGATAGCGACCTTACGACCTGTTGACATTGCCATAATGATTTACCTCGGTTGTGACTACGAGTATGAGGCCAAAAAGGTTTATGAACTTCAGAAGGCAGTAGGCAGAAGGCAAAGAGCAGAACCAACAAGTTGTTGCTGCCTTCTGCTTCCTGCCTACGGCTTACCGTTTTTAACTATCCATCCACCACCCACGACTTCCTCGCCGCGATAAAAAACTGTGGCTTGTCCCGGTGTGATTGCACGTTGTGGCTCGTCGAATTTCACGTGGGCGCGATTGTTTGGTAGCGGAGTAATCGTCGCCGGCGCGGCGGTGTGACGATAGCGCACGCGCACCTCAGCGCGTACGGGTTCGGGTGGGTTATCGAAAGCGATCCAGTTCACGCCCGCGGCGGTGAATTCCTCGCTCGCCAATTCGTCATCGTAGCCAACCACGACCTGGTTGTGCGCAGCGTCGACATTCAAAACGTACAGCGGCCGCGCGTCTGAGATGCCAATGCCGCGACGCTGGCCCACCGTGTAGCGATGAATTCCCGTGTGGGCGCCGAGCACTTTGCCACGGGCGTTCACAATTTCACCCGCTCCGGGCAAGCGATCAGTTTGCTGCTCGGCTGCGAGATAACGATCGATGAAGCCCGCGTAGTCGCCATCGGGAACAAAACAGATCTCCTGCGACTCTTTCTTTTCGGCGACCGCGAGATCGTTTCGCCGCGCCGCTTCCCGCGCGTCCGGCTTGGACATCTCGCCCAGCGGGAACAACGCCCGCGAAAGTTGCTCTCGCGTCAGCTCCCAAAGAAAGTACGACTGATCCTTATTCGGATCTCGACCACGCAACAGTCGATAACGATGCGTCGCCTCGTCAAACTCGACGCGCGCGTAGTGACCAGTCGCGACTTTCTCGCAGCCGAGACTGATCGCCAACTTGTCCAGCGAAGCAAACTTGAGACGGCTGTTGCAGGCAACACAGGGAATCGGCGTTTCGCCATCCAGGTAGCTGTTGATGAACGGCTGCACAACGTCGCGCTCGAATTCCTTCTCCAGATTCAGCACGTAAAAAGGAAATCCCAGTTCTTCGGCAACGCGCCGTGCGTCATAAACGTCATCGAGCGAGCAGCAGCGAGAAGGCAACGGCTCGCCATTTTCGTCCATGCTGATGCCGCGGCGCTGATTCCACAACTGCATCGTAAAGCCGACCAGGTCGTGACCCTGCTCCTGCAAAATTGCGGCGGCTGCGGACGAATCCACGCCACCTGACATAGCGACGGCAATCTTCATTTAGTAAATCCTGAATCGTAAATCGTAAATAGAGGCCCGTTGAAAACTGATGGTAGCATCCTCAAGTTTGAGGCGGCAAAGCCGTTGCTCGACTATTCGCGATTTACGATTTACGATTTACTCGCTTATGCCCGAACGCGCCATCGAAGAATACAGAATCGCTGAAGAGCCGTATTACTTGCCCGTCGATAATGAAATCGGTTTGTTCGAGGCGGCGCACGCCGCGCACTTGCCGGTGATCCTTAAAGGCCCGACCGGCTGCGGCAAGACACGGTTTGTCGAGCACATGGCTTGGCGGCTGGAGCGTCCGCTGATCACCGTCGCGTGTCACGAAGATCTTTCGTCAACCGATCTCGTTGGCCGGTTTTTGATCGAACGCGAGGAAACAGTCTGGCACGATGGTCCGCTGACTTCCGCGGTCCGACACGGCGCGATCTGTTATCTCGATGAAGTGGTCGAAGCGCGCAAGGACACGGTCGTTATCATTCATCCGCTCACCGATCACCGCCGCCGTCTGCCGATTGAAAAGCGCGGAACGATCCTCGAAGCGCCGTCAGATTTCATGCTCGTGGTTTCTTACAACCCGGGCTACCAATCGATTCTGAAAGATCTGAAGCAGTCCACCCGGCAACGCTTTGTGGCGATCGATTTCGATTATCCGCCCGCCGATTTGGAAGCCGCGATCGTCGCGCGCGAAGGCGGCATCGACGAAGGCACGGCGCGCGATCTGGTTCTGATCGGACAGAAGGTGCGGAATCTGCGCGGCCATGGATTGGAAGAAGGAGTTTCGACGCGCCTGCTGATCTATGCCGGGCAACTGATCGCTAACGGGATCGCGCCGACCCGCGCCGCCGAAGTTGCGATGTGCTCACCCATCACCGACGATCGCGATCTGCAGCGCAGCATCCGCGAGATTGTCACGACGGTGATTTGAAAACTTCCCACGCGAATGAGCGATTACGATAAACTCTTATTTCAGATTCTGCGGGGTAATGCTGATGCGAACGTTCCTTTCAACGAATTACGACATTTGTTGAAGAAATTGGGGTTCGAAGAGAGAATTCGTGGAAGCCATCACATGTTTCGCCGATCAGGAATTATCGAGAAAATCAATTTGCAGAAAGAAGGCAGCAAAGCCAAGGTCTATCAAGTGCGGCAAGTGCGAACAATTATTCTGAAATACAAATTGGGAGGCGAACTTTGATGCACAAGTACGAAATCATCATCTATTGGAGTGATGAAGATCAGGCGTATGTCGCCGATGTTCCAGAGTTGGCTGGCTGCATGGCTCATGGCGATACCTACGAATCGGCCGCGGCCAACGCTAACGATGCAATCCAATTGTGGATCGACACCGCTAAGGAATTTGGCGATCCCGTTCCGGAACCCAAGGGCCAACGGTTGATGCTTGCCTGAGCTCAGTCTGCATCTAACTAAGTTGTGTCTGACGAATCCTCACAATCCACTACATCGCAACTCAGCGAAGAAATCGCTGAGCATCTCCGCTCAGTCAAGAGCCCAACTGAACGTCGCACCATCGCGCGGCTGCTGCGCGAAATAAGTCAGTTGCCGCTGGATCAAACTCGCGCGGCACTGGAAACAAGCGCCACCATCGCGGCAGTTTCTTTACGCGCGAGCATTGAATTCCTGCGGGCCGCGCCGCAGGCCGCGAAAGTTTTGGATGTCGCTGAAATGCGAGCCTGGGGTGAACTCGGCCGGCGCCTGGCGATGAGCGACATGGAAAGCGGCGTCAGCTTCTTCGTAGCCGGCGCCGATGAGTTCGCGACAGTGGCGCCGTCAGTTCGTCCCTTCGTATTTCAAGTTTGCGCCCGGCAGATGATCTTGTCCGCGACCACCGCGGCGGAGACTTTTCGTGATGCGCCCGGCCTGGCCGAGAAGGTTTCGAATCCAGACATCCTCAGATCGATTTACGAAGTTGCGGCCACCATCTCGCGCCGGTCGGCAAAACACAGTGCTGAGTTTTTGAGCGCGACGCCCGTCGTTATGGCCGCGCTCAGCCCAAACCCACCCGCTACCGCAGGTGGTACTGACCTCATCGCCACCTCCATCGATCTCGTCAAAGCCTTTGCTGAATTAGCAGGCGGCATCGCCGCGGACGCATGGACGTCCCTGTCCACGGCAATTGATCGACTCGATACAGATCAGTCGCTGCGTCTGATGCGACGATCGAAAAATTTTCTGGAGCGTGGCGGCGCCGCGGGGCTTCATCTATTGCTGTCCGGCGGTGAGGTGCTGCGCACGCTGCCGGAGTGTTTCGACGATTGGATCGATCTGCTCTGGGCGGTTGCGCCGCACGGCAATGCCGGCCTCGTGGCTTTTGTTCGCGCCAGCCCCGGCTTCTTTCAAAACATCGCCGCCGGAAATGATCGCGAAACAGCCACCGCCCTGGCGCACCGCGTGATTTCCCTGGCGAGCGAAGTTGGACGCGTCGATGCGGAGGCCGCCCTTGCCTGTCTGCGATCGAGCGCCAAAGCTCTGCATTCCGTTTCGATCGAGCAATTCGAAAGCTGGGCGCGCGCGGGTTTGATCGTCGGCGACACGCGCGCGCGCCGGAGTTATTACGCGCTCGAGACTCGCAGCAGCAACGAAGCTTTGCGGGCGGGTGACGCAGGCGTTTCGCTCGAAACAATTCAGCCTTTGCTGCGGCTTTATGTCGAAGGGTTGACGGGGCGTGCTGTTGAGATCGCGCCGCTCGCGGCCGTGCCGGTCGAATCGCGCATCGGTGATGGTCGCACCATTCATTTGCCGTCGGCGGTCTCTGAGTTCGGAGACGAAGAACTCGACTTCCGTCTCTACAAAGTTCTGGCTGCACACGCCGCCGGACAAATCGAGTTTGGCACGTATGAGCGAGGCACCGATGATTTGCGCGCGGCTTATGCGTCGCTGCGCGAGTTATACGATCCGAACAGGCAGGATGAGCGCGCGGCGTTTGCCGACGATGGCTATGTCCCGCAAATTGGTAATTTGCGAGCTAGTGAGGAAAGAGGGCCGCAAATTGACAATTTGCGCTACAGCGACGTCCTCAATCTGTTTCCGATTCCCGCGCTGGCTCGCCGAATCTTCGGCACATTGGAGAATGGCCGTATCGACCGACGCTTGCGACGCACGTATCGCGGGCTGACACGCGATCTCGATCTGATTCGCGCGCACTTGCGCAACCGCCGCCCGAAGATCCTCGACTTGCCGCCGGCGCTCGTTTTCTTTGAACTGCTGTTTCAAATCACGATGCTGGGCGGCGCGCTCGATGACGCGCGCGAATTCTATCGCCAGGTGGTTTCCGAACTCGAAACGATTGTGGCGGAGTATTTGACTAACCCAGACGCGACTGTTGCTGACACCTTGATGGCGACTAGCCGGGTTTACGAACTCTTCCAATCGATCTCGATGGAGGAGTCCGAACAACAGATCGAAGTGCCCGATCAGCAGGATCAGGAAGACGACAACAAGATGGCCGAGCAGATGCTCGCCGAGCGCGAAACCGATCGCCAGCCTCAGCGCCGCGACGCGCGAGAACTATTCAATGCGTGGAATTCGGAGAGCGAAGGCGAGTTCGACGAGTTGGATGGCAGCGAAGCCTGGAGCGACGGTGAAACTCTAGAGCAGGATTTGGAAGCCGGCGAAGTCGCGTTCAATTACGACGAATGGGACCGCGAGCTGATCGATCATCGCGTCGGCTGGTGCCGCGTAATCGAAAAGAAGGTGAAGCGGGGCAGCCGCGACTTTGTCGATGACACGCGCGAGCGTTACAAAGGCGTCGTCTCGTCGATTCGTCATCAGTTTCAATTGATGAAGCCGGAGAACC
>JAJPKD010000143.1 GCA_021323895.1 Acidobacteriota bacterium
GTTTGGCGGGTAACGAGAGGAACAGCGGGAGCATGATGAGACTATCTCGATCCGATCGCGCCCGACGGTCTGTCAGCTGGGTAATGACCTCACTGACGGCGCTTTGCACGATCGTGGCGGTGGGAATCTTGTTCGTGATTCTCGCGTACATCGCGATGCGGGGCATCAGCGCTCTCAACTTTGGTTTTCTGGTCGATACTCCTCGCCCCGTTGGCGAAGGCGGCGGCATCGGCAACGCCATCGTCGGGTCCGGGCTGTTGCTGCTGCTTTCGTGCGTGGTGGGAATTCCGATCGGCATCGCGTGCGGCATTTATCTTTCAGAGTTCGGCGGCGGCTGGTTTGTGAGCGCAGTGAGATTTCTGATTGACACATTGACGGGAATTCCTTCGATCGTCACCGGTGTTTTCGTTTATGCCGTCATCGTTCTGCGCATGAAGCACTTTTCCGCGTTTGCAGGCGGCATCGCTTTGGCCTTGATCATGATTCCTATTGTCGCGCGCACTACTGAAGAGATGATCAAGCTCGTACCGCAGAGTTTGCGTGAGGGGGCGCTGGCACTCGGCGCTCCACAATGGCGAGTCACGCTCGGCGTGGTCTTACCTGCGGCAGCGTCTGGCATCGTTACAGGCGCGATGCTGGCGATTGCGCGCGTCTCGGGCGAAACCGCGCCGCTTCTATTCACAGCGTTCGGCAGTCGCTTCTATCCGCGAAACTTGAACGAGCCAATCGCTTCGCTCACGGTGCAGATTTATAACTACGCGATTTCCCCTTACGACGAATGGCATGCGCAGGCGTGGGCGGCGACGCTCGTGTTAATGGCGCTGATTCTTTCCATCAACCTGATCGTTCGTTTTTTGACGCGCCAGAAATTCAATTAAGCATGACACCGCAAGCAACATTCACCGCGCCAAAATTCGAAGTGAAGAGTCATGCGTCGCTTCGCTCGGCTGCGACCAAAATCGCCGTGGAGCATCTGAACTTCTTTTACGGCAAGACACAGGCGCTGAAGGACATCTCCATCGAAATTCCCGAACGGCAGGTGATGGCGTTCATCGGTCCTTCCGGCTGTGGCAAGACGACTTTCCTGCGCACCCTCAATCGCATGAACGATGTGATTCCCGGAACGCGCGTCGAAGGCAAAATCACGATCGACTCTGACGACATCTATGCCGCTGGCGCCGATGTTGTCGATCTCCGGCGCAAAGTCGGCATGGTCTTTCAGAAATCGAACCCGTTTCCAAAATCGATCTTTGACAATGTTGCTTATGGATTGAAGATTAATCGCGTGACTTCGAGTCGCAGCGAACTCGAAGGTCGCGTGGAAGAAGCTTTGAAAGATGCGGCTCTCTGGAATGAAGTTAAGGATCGCTTGAAGAGTTCGGCGCTGGGTTTGTCAGGAGGTCAGCAACAGCGTTTGTGCATCGCGCGCGCTTTGGCAATTCGTCCGGAAGTGATTCTGATGGACGAACCGGCATCGGCGCTCGATCCGATCGCGACTTCAAAAATCGAAGAACTGATCGTCGATCTGAAAAAGCAGTACACAATCGTGATTGTTACGCACAATATGCAGCAGGCCGCGCGCGTGTCTGACTTGACGGCGTTCTTTCTCCTCGGCAAGCTAATCGAAGTTAACAGCACCGAAAAGATGTTCACGGCGCCAAACGAGAAGTTGACCGAAGATTACATCACGGGAAGATTTGGATGAGCACTGAAGTTCACCGACATCTCGATCAGGAGTTGGATGCCTTACGCGATGCAGTTTTGCGTCTGGGCGGCGAAGCCGAAGCCGCGCTACAGCGGGCGATGGATTCGTTGGCCAACCGAAACACCGAGGAAGCTCGCGAGGTACTCGAACATGATGACGCGATCGATCAACTCGAAGTCGAAGTTGATCGCCGCGCGATCGACATCTTCGCTTTGCGTCAGCCGGCGGCGCGTGACCTACGCTTTGTGATGTCGGTGACGAAAATGGCTCCCGTGCTGGAGAGGATTGCGGATCACGCCTGCAACATCGCGCGCGCGGCCATCGATCTTAACGATGAGCCCGAATTAAACAATCACATGCGGATTCAGGAGATGGGCGAGATCGCTTCGTCGATGCTGGCGCGCGCGCTTGACGCGTTTACTCGCGGCGATGCCGGAGCCGCGCGCGAAGTAATCAATCGCGATGCGGAAATCAACAGCCTCTACAACCAAATCTTTCATGATCTGATCGAGTTGATGGCCAAAGAGCCCTCGACCGCGACGCGCGACGCGCGCTTGCTATTTGTCGCGAAACATCTTGAGCGCATCGGCGATTATGTGACAGACATTTGCGAAATGACCGTGTTCATGGCAGAAGCCGCCATCATCAAACATAGTCATCGTGATGATTCCTGAAATTGTCGGCTGAGTTGCTGGCCTGTCCCGCAAAAGTGTGATTGAATGTCCGGCGCTTTCATTCATCTGAAACTTCTCTACGACGGAACCGGATGACCACGACAGTAGCCATCGCGCTCACCATTGTTTTAGTCGCACTGATCTTTGATTTCACCAACGGCTTTCACGACGCCGCAAATTCGATTGCGACCGTAGTTTCGACGCGCGTGCTTTCGCCGCGATACGCAGTGATTTGGGCGGCGCTTTTCACCTTCATCGCCTTTGCGATTTTTGGGACGCGGGTGGCGAAAACGATTGGCGGCGACCTGGTGCGCATCGATCTAATTCGTCAAGACGTGCGCTTGTATGTGCTCTGCGCGGGATTGATGGGCGCCATCGTTTGGAACCTCATTACCTGGTACTTGGGTTTGCCGACATCGAGTTCGCACGCCCTGATTGGTGGTTATGGCGGCGCGGCAATAGCGGCATTTCGTGGCGTTAGCGGATTATTGAAGCCGGAAGGCTGGATCAAGACGCTGGTGTTCATCGTCGCTTCTCCGGTGATCGGCTTTATCGTTGGCTTCCTCTTAATGCTGGCGGTCTATTGGATTTTCCATCGGTGGACGCCCGCGCAGGTGGACAAGACATTTCGACGCGGGCAATTGCTTTCTGCGGCAGCCTACTCGCTGGGCCATGGCGGCAACGACGCGCAGAAGACGATGGGTATCATCACGGCAGTCCTGGCGACGGGTGGATTGTTCAATCTTCAGCTTGGAGCAAAAGGCGCGCTGCCGGCGATTCCACTTTACGTGGTCTTGATTGCTCATGCCGCAATTGCTTTAGGAACATTGGCAGGTGGCTGGCGAATCGTGCACACCATGGGATCGAAGATCACCAAGCTGCGACCCGTCGGCGGCTTCTGCGCAGAGACTGCCGGCTCGATCACTCTGTTTGGCGCGACATTTCTGGGTATTCCCGTCTCCACGACGCACACCGTCACCGGAGCAATTGCGGGCGTTGGATCAGTGACTCGATTGTCCGCGGTGAAGTGGCAAGTCGCCGGCCGAATTGTGTGGGCATGGATTCTCACCATCCCCGCCGCAGCTATTTTTGCCGCAATTTCCTTCTTCGTGATCGAACTAATTCACACGCTCGTAACACGAGCCACCTAGAATTCATAACAACCGCTGCCGCGTTCCACTATGCCGAGACCTGCCTTAATTATCGAGGACGACGCGGACATCGCAGAGAGCGTTCGTTACAACCTTGACGCCGCCGGATTCAAATCGACGATCGCCTCAACCGGTGAAGAAGGCTTGAAGCTGGCGCTCGAGTCGCAGAATTCTCCAGGACTAATCATTCTCGATCTGATGCTGCCCGGCATGAACGGCATGGAGTTGTGTCGTCGTCTGCGGCGCGAGAATCAGACGCGAAAGACGCCGATCATCATGCTGACGGCGAAAACATCCGAGGCCGATCGTGTCGCCGGACTCGACGTTGGCGCTGACGATTACATCGCAAAACCTTTCTCCGTGAAAGAACTGTTGGCGCGCGTGCGCGCGGTGATGCGCCGTACTGATGAAGACGGCAGCGAGCGCTATGACGATGGCCGGTTGAAGATAGATTTCGAAGACGTCCGCGCGGTATGCGATGGCAACAACGTCAAGCTTACTCACAAAGAATTTCAATTGCTGTCCGTCCTGGCGAAGAAGAAGGGACGCGTCATTGCTCGTCAGCAGTTGCTCGATCAGGTTTGGGGCTACAGTTATTACGGCGACGCACGCACGCTGGATGTCCACATTCGCCGGCTGCGACAGAAACTGGAAACCTGCGGCGACTGCATTGAGACGGTTGTCGGTGTCGGTTATCGCTTCATTGGATGCGGCACACAGCTTCCGACTTCCGCAAACCAAATCGATGGCTGAATCGCGGCGCTTCCTTTTCACCTGCCTGGCACTAGGCGCAGTGCTCTTAATCACGTCCGTTTTCCTAAGGAATTCGTTTCGCTGGATGCTGATTTCAATCTCGGTATTTCTCTTTGGCCTGGGGCTTGGCCGCTGGCTCCAACTTCGGGCACGTGGGCAAGCAGCTTCAACGACATCGGACGTTGCGGGCTCGACCGAATTCCCTCCGGATCTTTTGCATGCAACCTTGAATGAAATGCGCGAAGGCCTGCTGGTCATCGATAGTGAGCTGCGCGTAGTTGCTTCGAACCATTCGGCTCGCCATCTATTTTCAAACGTTGACGATTCGATTAATTCGCGCCGGCTAACTGAATTAACTCGCAACCCGGCAATCTATGACGCATTTCTCGATGGCGTCCGCGGAAA
>JAJPKD010000119.1 GCA_021323895.1 Acidobacteriota bacterium
CGGCCTGGGCCGCACGCATGGACGCGCGGGGTTGCTCGAACTGGTAAATGCGCAGCACATTCACGTCAATCGCTTGCCGTTCATTGCGGACCTTTGGTGGTTCAAGTACAGCGAAGATGCCGGCCAACTTTTCCGCGGATTCGCGCGGCGTTTTGCCTCAGGTTCAATCGCTCAAACCTTGCTCCTTCTTCCGCAGATGATTCGTCGCTGGCGCGAGCGCAGCCGTAACTAAAACGCAAGAAATAGCCGAAGAGAAAACTGTTTTCAGCGCGCTGGATTAAGTGCTATAGTCCCTCTCCTTGCTCCCGGCAAACGCACTCGGTCAACAGATGAATAGTTATTTTGAGGAGGAGCCAAACGCATGAAGAGGTTTATTGCGGCTTTCGCGGGAATCAGCCTGCTTGCTTTGATTTCCGTTTTCAGTGTCGCTTTCTCGCAAGGCCAGTCTGAGCTTGCGGATCAAAAGAAGATTCAACACCGCTTGCGCGATGATAAAGATGAGGACAAGAACAAAGACGCGCATCCGCCTGAAGCTAAAGCCAGACCGCGACCGGGCGGCAACGGAATTTCTTATCACGGCGGTCCGTTGATTCTGAACACCACGAATGTCTATTACATTTGGTACGGCAACTGGAGCGGCAATTCCGCGACGACCATCCTGACGGATTTTGCGCGCAGCATCGGCGGCTCACCGTACTTCAATATAAACACTACCTACTACAACGGCAGCAACGTGCACGTAAGTAATTCGGTGAATTACGTGACGAGCACGACCGACAACTATTCGCAGGGAACGTCGTTGAGTGACTCAGCCATTCAAGCCGTCGTCGCCAGCGCAGTCAGTAGTGGTCGCTTGCCTTACGATACGAACGCCGTTTACTTCGTGCTGACTTCTGCCGACGTTAACGCCAGCAGTGGCTTCTGCACGCAATACTGCGGATGGCACACGCACGGCACGATTAATGGCTTTGACATCAAGTATTCATTCGTCGGGAATCCGGATCGTTGTCCATCGTCATGCGCCGCGCAGACTGTTGGTCCGAACGGCAACGCCGGCGCAGACGGAATGGCTTCGATCATCGCGCACGAACTGGAAGAAGCTGTTACCGATCCGGATTTGAACGCCTGGTATGACAGCCGCGGCGCAGAGAACGCCGACAAGTGCGCGTGGACGTTTGGCACCACGTTCACAGCCGGAAACGGCTCGAAATACAACGTCACGCTCGGCACGCGGAACTACCTGATTCAGCGCAACTGGGTGAACGCCTCGGGCGGCTACTGCTCGATGTCCTATCCGTGAGTTCGGGTTGCTAATCTCGAAACAAAAACCACCGGCGGATCGCGAGGTTCGCCGGTGGTTTTCTATTTCATTACTTCATAACTTAATTCGCCACGTCGAGCCAATGATGTTGAGGTCGCCCGGCCGCGTATGCCCATCGTTCTGCCGCATGTAGTACAACTCCAGCGTCAGGTGTTTGTTGAAGGGATGCGTTAACCCCAGGCTCGCGCGATTCCGCGGCCAAACGTGCAAACTCCAATCGTAGAAAACTTCGTCCGACACAATCCAGGTGAACTTCTGCTTGTTGATTTGAAATGGATGCTCGAATTGAAGGCGATTGCGATAGCGCCAGTCATCGACCTGCGGTTCGCGCCAGCGCCGCTCGAAGTAGTTCCGATCTGAGACGGTAAATTTGCCGACAGGAAATCTGACCGTCGCTCCCAGCGTCGCGCGATCTTCGCGCTCATGTCGTCCGTTCGGTGGTCGCGCTTCACGATGAAAATAGAATGGATTCAGCGAGAGATATTTATTTACTTTGATGACGAACCCGATGCCCCAACGCTGGTCCGCGGTTTGAGTGGCGTTGTCGCCGAAACGCAGAGTCACCTGAGTCGTGAAGTCCACCACCTTGCTCAACGGCACCGTGAGCTGCTCATCATTCCAACTTTGATTGTCGGATTTCGGAATGCGCGACTGCGCCAATGTGCCAATGCTCGCGCCGGCGACCAGCGCGCTCATCAACGCTAACTTCAGAAGTGTCATCTTTGTCTCGCCAGAGTGTAGTTCGGCAGAACGCTGAACGACTTTAGCCCGATGGCCACGCGATCGCCGGTGCGATATTTTCTCGCCGCGGCTTCGGGCTTTAGTTGCGTGACCATGATGGGCACGCCTGTCATTCGTTGAGGGGTGTTGATGGTGACTTCGTAGAGGGCTTCGGTGTCGCCTTTGCGATGCGTGAGATCGAGCCGCACTGTCAAACGTTCGTAGGCGCCTACAAAATTCACTTCCTCGATTACACCATTGGCGAGCCGGCGACAACCTTCCGGAAGATTCGCGTCCTGACTGAGGCAGACATCTTCCGGGCGAAAGACGAGCTTAACTGATTGGCCGTCGCGAAAGCGCTTCGTTTCTTTCTCCGCCGGCAGCTTCGCCGTGCCAATCTCGACAAACCCCTGCGTCGCGACGCCAAGCAGAAGATTCGCCGCGCCGAGAAAGGTCGCCACGTACTCAGTTGCCGGATGATTGTAAACGTCATCGGGCGTGCCAATCTGTTCGAGCTTGCCCTGGTTAAGCACCGCAATGCGATCGCCCAACTCCAGCGCTTCTTCCTGATCGTGCGTGATGAAAATCGACGGCACGCGGACCTGTTTCAGCAGCGCACGTATTTCGCGCCGCAGGTGAACGCGCGTCTGCGCATCGAGCGCGCCGAAGGGCTCGTCGAACAGCAGCACCTGCGGTTTGTAAGCCAGAGTACGGGCGATCGCGACGCGCTGCTGCTGCCCGCCAGA
>JAJPKD010000012.1 GCA_021323895.1 Acidobacteriota bacterium
CCAGCGGGTGGTTGAAATAGTCCGCCAAGTCGCCGGCGCTTTGGATGCGGCGCATGAACAAGGTGTCGTGCATCGCGACCTCAAGAGCGAAAACGTGATGCTGTCGCAAACCAACGGTGGCGATTGGGCGAAGGTTCTGGATTTCGGCATTGCCAAGATTCAGCAGCCGGAAGGCGCCCGTGATATCGACATCACCGCGCCAAACCTGGTCATCGGGACGCCGCAGTACATGTCGCCCGAGCAGTGTTCGCAGTCCGGCCCGATCGATGCGCGCTCAGATGTTTATTCGCTCGGCATCATCACTTATGAAATGCTGGCAGGAAGAGTCCCTTTCACCGGTGAATCGCCGACCGTAATCATGATGAAGCAGGTGCAGGACGCTCCACCTTCGATTCTCGATGCTCGTCCTGATTTACCGGCCGCGATTGAAAAAGTAATTACGAAGTCGCTCGCCAAACAGCCAGATAATCGTATTCAAACAGCGGGCGAATTCTCAGAAGCGTTCAGTGCTGCGGCCGCAGGAGCACCCGCGGTTGCCGCCGCGCCCGTGACGACGGTCAATGAGCCGGTGCCCGCTGATGACGATGAAGTCACCGTGGTTCGGCCGCGAACCGACGACGAGGTCACGGTTGTCCAGCCGCGCCGCGAGCAGACGCCTTACCAACAAATGATTCCGGAAGCGTCGCCAGTGGTGACGACGAATCCATGGCGCATCATGATTCCGGCGGCGGTGGTGCTGATCGCCGTATTTGGAATTGTGTTTCTACTGACGCGAGGAAGCGGCCAAACGGCGCAGCCAAACGCGAACTTTGCGCAGCAGCCCGGATTGGTTCCCGATCCCAACAGCCAACCGGTGCAATCCGCCGGCACACCGACGGGAGAAGGCGAACGCGACATTCAAGCGCGCCCGCTGGGTACACCAACTCCTGCGCCGACTCCGCGCGAAGCTAACTCGAACGCGAGACCAGTTGAAGAAGTAACGCCGGTCGTCAAAGGGAATTTCGGCGCGAACGAAAACACGAATTCGTCCCGTAACAACAATCAGCGCGAGTCGGCAACACCTCGGCCCACACCACGAAAAGTAGAAGAAGAGCCGCCGCCACCGAAGCCTTCGCCTACTGTCAAGACGGTTACTAAACCCACCACTTCGCCTGGGAACTAAAAAATCGGCGGGCTACCGCTGCGCGGCGTTAAGAATCAATCTCTGAAACTCTTCTTCACGATCGATTTCAATCGAGAGTTCTGCGACGTAGCAAGGCAGAGCGAAACTCATTGATCGAACTTTCACCGCGTCTTTTGCAGTTGTGATCAATGCTTCGGCGCCGTGCGCCTTTGCGTGCGCGATGATGCGCTCGATGTCGGCTTGGGTGTAGCGCTTGTGGTCGCGACAAATTTGTGTATGAACGAGGTTGTAGCCGGCTTCGCGTAACATCGCGAAGAAGGATTCAGGGTTCTCAATCCCGCAGAAGGCCGCCACCGGAGAATCCGGATTAGCTTGGTTGGCAGAGTTCAAGTGGTGCAAGTCGGCGAGGTTGATGCGCGACAAGAACGTCGGAACGTCGCCGCAAATCTCGGTAATTTGCGAATCGAGATCGGCGACAAGTTGAGATTGATTCGCTCGAGCGATGACCACACAATCGGCGCGTTTCAAAGATTCGCGAGGTTCGCGCAAGATTCCCGAAGGTAAAAGTTCGCCATTCCCCCACGGGTTTGTGGCGTCAATCGTCACAATATTCAGATTGCGAGCGATTCGCTGATGCTGAAACCCGTCGTCGAGCAAAAAGACTTCGCTTCTTAAATTTTCAATCGCCCAACGCGCCGCCCCGACTCGGTTCGCATCGCATATGATCGCGGCCTGTCCCTTAAGTTTTTCCGCGAGCAGAAATGCTTCGTCACCGGCTTGAGTGACGTCCGCGCGGATTGCCTCGGCGTAGGAAACGATCAGGCGACCGGTGGTCTGTCGGCCATAACCGCGCGTCAGAACGCAGACGCGCAAGCCACGTTGCGCGAGTTGTTTCGCGATCCATTCAACCAGCGGCGTCTTTCCCGTTCCGCCAACTGTAATGTTTACGATTGAGATAACCGGCACCCCGATGTCATGGGATTTGAATCTGCCGCGACGGTACAGCGCGTTTCGCGTCTGGACTGCCGCGCCATACAAAGCGCTCAATGGGAGCAACGCGATGCTGGCGGCGCGATTCATTTGGCAGCGGTGCTCACATGAAGTGAGGGCAACGGGATAATTGCGTCTGATTCACGAACGTCAATCAAATTTGCGATTTGTTCAAGGGCGCGTTGGGTTGCGCCGGTGTTTCGTTCGCAGACAGCTTTGGCCCGCTTCCCGGTTTCGATCCTGCGCGAGTCGTTGATTAAGAGCTCGCTGATTGTCGATGCCAGAACTGCAGCCGCATCAGCCACGTTGGGCAACTGCGCAATCGCGTCCTCGTCACGCAAACCGTTCACAATCGCGGTAAAGTTCTGAGTGTGCGGGCCAGTCACGACGCATACACCTTGCGCGGCCGGCTCGAGCACATTATGTCCGCCATGCGGCGCGATGCTGCCGCCGCTGAAGGCGACATCGCCGACCGCGAAGGCCGCGCGCAGTTCGCCAATCGAATCCAGCAGCACAATCTCGCAATTGTGATCGTCGTCTCTGGCCGGATCTGAGCGACGCGCCCAATTGTAATTCGAGGATGAAAGAAGGTCAGCGACTTCAGTGAATCGCTCGGGATGTCGCGGCGCGATGATGAGCCGAACTCGTTGATCCGGAGTTGAAGCTTTGATCGACTTGAAGGCTTCGATCACGACCTTTTCCTCTGGCGCGTGGGTGCTGGCTGCGACCATCACTCGCTGTTGTCGGGAAAAACCAAACCGTTCGCGAAGCCCCGCGGCCAGGCCTTGATCCGCCATAGAGATTCCGGCACTGTCAAACTTCAGATTTCCGACCACCAGAACTTTGTCGCTCGCAATGCCAAGCTCGAGAATGCGGGCTGCATCCTGTTCGGACTGCATCAGCGCAAGCGAGACATCATTCAGCATGCGCCGCACAAATCCGCGAATCATTTGGTAGCGCCGCGATGATTTCTGCGAGATGCGGCCGTTCACGATCGCTACTGGAATCGATCGGCGACGACACTCGCGCAGGAAATTCGGCCACAGCTCGGTTTCCATGATTAAGACCGCGGCTGGATCAACCTTGCGCAGGACCCGACCCGCCACCCAAGTCCAGTCGATCGGAAAATAGAAAACTGCCGCCGCATTTTTTGCAAAGGCGGTCCGCGCGAGCCGCTGGCCAGTGACTGTTGTCGTTGAAACTACCAGACGATAGTTCGGAAATCTCTCGTTGAGGGCGCGCACTAGCGGCTTTGCTGCTTCAGTCTCACCGACCGAAACGCAGTGCAGCCAAATTGTTGGACCATCGATTTTGAAGTTGGGAAGCTGGCCGAGACGTTCGCCCAAGCCGGTGACGTACTTGCGCGTCCGAAATGCGTCGAGAGCAAATCGCGGCAAGAGCAGAACAAAACCGAACGTCAAAAGCAGGCTGTACAGGAGGTACATGATTTACAGCCCGAAGTTTATGCTACTTTGCGCGTTCGATGTAGCGGCCTTCGACGGGATCTACGCGAATACGGTCTCCTTCGTTGACGAACGGCGGCACCTGAATGGTCACGCCGTTTTCCAGGGTTGCCGGCTTGTTCACGTTCGAGACGGTGGCGCCCTTCATAGACGGCTCAGTTTGCGTAACCGTCAGTTCGAGCGAGGGCGGCAAGTCGATACCGATCGGCGAACCTTCGTAAAATTCGGCTTGAATCTTCAGTCCCGGCGCCAGCCATTGCGCCGAATCGCCGAGTTCTTCATCGCTCAGAGCGACCTGCTCGTAATTCTCGGTATTCATAAAGTGATGATGCGAGCCGTCCGAATAGAGATATTCCATCTCATGCTGCTCGAGCGTTGCGCGGTCAACTGTATCAGCTGAACGGAAGCGATGTTCGAATGAAGAGCCGGAGCGGAGGCTGCGCAATTTTGTCTGAATCATCGCGCGCAAGTTGCCGGGCGTGTGGTGACGAAACTCGACTACGCGGCACGGTTCGCCCTCGAAAACAATGACCATGCCTCTTCTGATTTGGGTTGCTGGAATTGCCATTGGACTGTCTTACTTTCTTTGATTTATTGGATCAGCGGCACAGATAAGAACCGCGTTGGTATTGCAAACGACGTAGTCTAGCGGCACGAGCGCGCCATTGTCCAGCAGTGGCCAATTAGTTTTAGTGAAGCGATCTACGCAAATTGCCAATTTGCGTTACGCTAAAACAGAACGAGCAAGCGTTGCTTGCGATCTCGGGATCACCAGCTCTGCTTGCCCGCTCTCAGGAGGAGCCCACCTACCTAATCCATTTAACGTGGATCCAGCGATAGAGTTCCGTTTTGTTTTGCCGGGGTCTTAGGCGGCGCGCGCGCGAATTTCCTGGCGCCGGCGAATCACCCGATCGAGCCAATCCTGCGCCTGTTGGTAACGGGGATAGTTACGTTCGTCGGTGCGAAATGCCTGCGTGTGATAGTAGCGTCTTCCTTTGATGATGCGAGCGGGATGTTTGATGTGCAGCATCTCGTGAAACATGATGTATTCAACGAACCACTCCGGCACATCGGCCGAATCCAAAGTTTTGCTAATCGTAATGGTGTTGTGCGCGGCATCGTGATGACCGAGGATGCTGCGCGTGCGCCTTTGTGACCAGGTGAGAACCGGCATTTCCATTTCGCCGCCGAAGTGGCGGCGATTGAGACGCGCAAACATTCTTTCTAAATCATAAACGCGACCACTTGATGTTGAAATCATCTTGCGGCCCCGCTGCCGGCGAGTAAGATCCGAAGCACGCAAAAGCTCCGGTTTGAATGCATACGCACGATACGTCCGTTCGTGATCCCTTGGTGCTTTCCGCGACAGCAAGCGGGCGACCAGGAGAAAGGCGAGCGCACGAATCACCTCGGGCGGCGCCGATTCCAACAAATCGGAAATGCGAACGTACACTCGTCCGGCACGAACGCGAATCGTGTGATGCAGACCGGCGTACGGATAGAATTTCACTTCAATCGCCGCCAGGTCAGGCTGAAAGCGCTTGCGGCCTCCGCCGAAATGACGAAAAGCATCGTGGATGACTTTGCTGAGATGGAGATTCGACTGCGACATGCGAGAACCGGGCGCGAGGCCATGTTAGGTTGATGAAAGTTTCCGAGTCAAACTCGCAAGGATCGAAGCGAAAAATGCCTTATAGGTTGCTGATTACGCCGTGAGTTAGTGAGGCGCGAGACGGTGCGGACAAAGTTCATTCGTATAACTCACAATATTTCAACAGTTGCGCGGAAAACGGCGCAAACTCCTCTCGCCGTCAATGGCTGGTAAGTACCAATATTGCGAGGATTTTAAGTAATTCGTTATACTGGCGAAGCAGTCTCACGCGGAAGCTGACACTTCATGGTTCGATCTCAAGCCACAACCAAGTCCGGACGCCCGACGGCCGATTCGCGGCGGCAGGCCGTGCTTTCGACAATCATCGAAGAGCACCTGATCACGGGTGAGGCGGTTGGTTCGCACATCATTTCTGAAAAGTTTGCGCGCGCGACGGGATGGAGTTCGGCGACCATTCGCAACGTCATGTCTGAGTTGGAGGAGGCGGGACTGCTGGAGCAACCACATACTTCCGCGGGCAGGATTCCGACTGATCAAGGCTATCGGTATTACGTGGACAACATCCTCGATTCGGCGAAGTTGTCCGAGAACGATCTCTCGGCGATTGAAAGCATCGGCGCCGGACAGGAGATCACTGCCCGGCCGGACCGTCTGATGGAACGCGCATCGCACGTGCTGTCGGAGTTGTCTAAGAACGTCGGCATCGTCGTGTGGCCATCGCTGGCGGAAAACCGGCTCAAGCAGATTCGCTTCATGAAGCTGTCCGACAATCGAATTCTGGTGGTGTTGGTTTCGACATCGAACATCGTGCACGACAAAGTGATTGCGTTGGACGAGGACTTCACGCAGGACGAGCTCAACCGAACAGCGCGCTATCTGAACTCGGAATTTGCGGGCAAAACGCTGATTGCTATTCGCTCGGAAATCCTGGCCCTGATGAATAAAGAGAAAGCGCTTTACGATTCAGTCGTACGGAATGCGATTCTGCTGTGCGAGCGAAGTTTTGAAGATGAAGATTCAGCCACTGCCGAGGTTTTTCTCGACGGGGCCTCGAATATCTTTGGCAAGCCGGAATTTTCAAATGCTGAAAAAGTACGCGAACTTTTTCGCACCTTCGAAGAAAAATCGCGACTCGTTAAAATTTTGAATGAGTGTCTCGCCGGAGATTCCACCGGCGGCGACGTGACAGTTCTGATTGGGCAAGAAAATATGACCTCATCGTTAAAGAATTGCGCTGTCATCACGGCCTCATACAACCTTGGCAGCGATGTATCTGGAACAATTGGGGTGGTGGGTCCGACCAGAATTGAATACGGCCGCATGATGGCTGTGGTAAACTACCTTGCGCGTTTTATCGAACGCGCGATTTCCAGTGGAGCATCGCTTCACTAATCCGAACCGTTCGCCCCGGTCCCAATTCGATTACACGATGGCAACTGATAAATCCGAAAAACCGTCGAGTCGAATTCCAATTCATTTCGTCGGTGATGATGCCGGCGTGCCCGATGAGTTGCAGGGTGAAGATGATACCGAAGCAGCAATCGATCCAGTCATGAGCGAGTCGTCATTAGAAGTTGATCCGGTCGCAGAACCTCAGGGCGCCGAAGTTGAAACGGGAGGCCCTGATCTCGCAGAACTTGTCGCGTCGCGCGCGGAGCTAAAACGCCTGGAGGGAGCGCTGGCGGAGGCCCGCGATACCGCCGCTCGGCGGCAGGCTGACTTTGAAAATTACCGCAAACGGATCGAGCGCGAACGGGGAGAGACGCATCGTCGCATCGTTGCGGACGTGGCGCGCAAACTTCTGCCGGTGATGGATAATTTGACGCGGGCGCTGGAAGCGGAGCGCACGGTTGAAGCCGCAGAATCCAAAGAATTCCGCCATTTTCTTCACGGGGTCGAGCTGATCGCGAAGCAATTGGATGACGTGTTCGAATCTTTGGGAATTCAGCCCATCGACGCTGTAGGCCAGCCGTTTGATCCGCATCTGCATGAAGCCGTTGTCACTGAGCCGTCCGACGAATATGAACCCGACACGGTGACCGAAGAAATTGCCCGCGGCTATCGCATCGGGGATCGCCTGCTGCGGCCCTCGATGGTGAAAGTGGCCGCACACAAGAACCAATAGTTCGCCCGCAGTAACAACATGGGAAAGATTATCGGGATTGACTTGGGTACGACGAACTGCTGCGTTGCGGTCCTCGAAGGCGGCACCGTTCAGATCGTGCCGAACAAAGAAGGCGGACGCACCACACCCAGTGTGGTCGGTTTCACTGATAAGGGCGAGCGCCTCGTAGGGCAGATTGCGAAGCGGCAGGCCGTGACGAATGCGTCGAACACCGTCTATGCGGTGAAACGTCTGATTGGTCGCAAGTTTGATTCGGCCGAGGGCCAAAGGATGCGCGAGACCGCGCCATTCGAAATCGTTGATTCTCAGAACGGTGATGCCCGAGTGCGCGTGCAGGGCCGCGTTTACAGTCCGCCGGAACTGTCAGGCATCGTGCTGCAGAGATTGAAAGCCGCGGCGGAAGATTTTCTCGGCGAGTCAGTCGCTGATGCCATCATCACCGTGCCGGCGTATTTCGACGACACGCAGCGCCAGGCGACGAAAGATGCGGGCAAGATTGCGGGCTTGAATGTCGTCAGGATTATCAACGAGCCGACCGCGGCGGCGCTGGCGTACGGCCTCGGCAAATCAGAAACCGAAAAGATAGCGGTTTACGATCTTGGTGGTGGCACGTTCGACATCTCGATTCTGGAAATGAATAACGGCGTCTTCGAAGTGTTATCGACGTCGGGCAACACTTACCTGGGCGGCGAAGACTTCGACGAGCGGATCATGAACTGGATGGCCGATCAGTTCCTCGACGATACCGGAATCGATTTGCGCAAAGACCGGCTCGCGCTGCAGAGGTTGAAAGAGGCCGCCGAACGCGCGAAATGCGAATTGTCATCCGCCGGTGAAACTACTTTTAATCTGCCGTTCATCGCGGCGGATGCCTCGGGGCCGAAGCATCTGAACAAGACGCTGACGCGCGACAAGTTTGAAGAATTGGTTGGTGACCTGGTCAAGCAAACGATCGAGCCTTGCGAACGCGCGCTGACCGATGCGAAGTTACCGGCTACGGAGATCGACAAAGTGATCCTCGTTGGTGGCCAGACGCGCTCGCCGATTGTCGAACGCACAGTCGCGGAAATTTTTGGCAAGAAAGCTTCGGCTGAGATTAATCCTGACGAGGTTGTCGCGATGGGCGCCGCTAGCCAGGGTGGCGTGCTGACTGGCGATGTGAAAGACATCGTGCTGCTCGACGTGCTGCCGCTCAGTCTTGGCTTGGAGACGCGCGGCGGGTTGTTCACGAAAATTATTGAGCGCAACTCGACGATTCCTTTGCGCAACAGCCTGACGTTTACGACCGTGGTTGATAACCAATCGTCTGTCGAAATTCATATCTTGCAAGGCGAACGCGAAATCGCCTCGGGCAATCGGAGTCTGGGTAAGTTCGAATTGGTAGGCATTCCGCCAGCGCCCCGTGGTGTTCCGCAAGTCGAGGTTTCATTCGAAGTGGACGCGAATGGCATTGTGTCAGTCTCGGCGATGGACAAGGCGACCAAGCGCGAGCAGCAAATGCGCATCACCCCGACGTCCGGCCTTTCGCAGGAAGAGATCGAAAGGATCATTGCCGAAGCCGAGACTTCAGCCGAAACCGATCGGGCCATGCTCGATCGAATGGATTTGAACAATAAGCTGAGCAGCCTCGTAAAGAACACTCAGCGCGCGTTTCTGGAATTTGGCGGCTTGCTTTCCGAGGAAGCTCAGGAAACTGCGCAGCAAGTTCTCAAGGACGGCGAAGCGGCCATCGATGCGAAGCAGATTGGTGAAATCAGAATGGCTTTGGATGGCGTCGAACGGGTGGCTCGGCAACTGACTGACGCGATGATGAATCAGGCGACCGAAGCAGAAACCAAATAATTGAGCGAATTTATTCGTTCAGCTAAAATACAGACGCGGTCAGTGGCTTTGCCGGAAACGGTTGGAACTGCTGGCCGTTCATTAATAGTAGAGCATGGCAATTAACAAACGAGATTATTACGAAGTGCTGGGCGTGAGCCATTCAGCGACTGAGCAGGATTTGAAGAAGGCTTATCGCCGCCTGGCCCATCAATATCACCCGGACAAGAATCAGGCTGATCCTGAAGCTGAAGAGAAATTCAAAGAAGCCGCCGAGGCTTACGCGGTGCTTTCGAATGCGGAACAGCGGCAGCGCTACGATCGATTCGGTCACGCGGGTGTTTCGAGCAGCGCCGCGAGCGCGGCTTGGGGCGCGCCGGGATTTGGCGGTATCGAGGATATCCTGGGCGACCTGTTCGGATTCGGCGATGTGTTTGGCGCGGGCGGTCGCCCCGGTGGACGCCGTTCGGCCGCACAGCGCGGCGC
>JAJPKD010000037.1 GCA_021323895.1 Acidobacteriota bacterium
CACCGAGAGCTTTCGCAGCGGCTTCACCACGAACATCGTGTAAAGCACGAGCGCGGTCGCTCCCATTTCGGACGCGACTTGCGTGTACGAGTTGTGCGTCACCAGCCCGCGATACGACATGTTCGGCTGGTAATTACCCATGCCGATCCCCAGAAGCGGATGACGAATCGCGACGTAAAGCGAGCGCAAGAGTTCTCCCCGACGTGAATCTGCCGATCCTTCCGCATCCAAGCCGGGAATGAAGATCGAAAGCAGTCGCGTACCGTAGCCGCTCGGCGCGAGCACCAGAATTCCAGCAACCAGCGCGACCAGCACTGCGGCAACTTCAAACCGGCTGCGCTTGCCGATGCGCAGCGCGAAGAACACGAATGCCACCAGCATGCCCAGGAACGCGCCGCGTGAATAGGACACCAGGATTCCAGTGATCATGACCAGGGCGCAGGCAGCGTGCAGAATTTTCTTGCCGGCGCGACGAGATCCGAAAAAGAAACCAACTGAAATCGGCAGAATCGTCACCAGGTGCAACGCCATGTCGTTCGTATTTCCGAACAGCCCGGTGCCGCGACCCGACGCGCGATAGCCTTCCGTCAACGCCAACCCGAGACGGTATTCATTAATCGCCCCGATACTTAGAGCGATGGCCGTTATGATCGCTACGAACAGCAGGGCCTTGAGGCGCTGTTCAGTGCGCACGACGTTGACGATCACGATGAAGATCAGAATTCCACGGATAAATGTGCCGCTGAATTCCTGCCACGCGATCGCCCGATCAATTGCGAGTGGGATGGACACTAGTCCGGTAAGCAGGAACAGCAAAACGAGATTCACTTCGGACGGACGCGCGGTGAGCGAACCTTCCAAAGAAATCTGTGTAGCGAGAAAAATCGCGACCGTGATTACGCCGACGATAAGCGCAATCGAGTTTGTCCACGGCGAGGGATAAAGTTCGGCCGGACGAACGTACAAAAGAACTGTGAAGAGAAATAGCGCGGCGAATGAAAGCACGTGACCGCGTTTCAGGAAAGGCGCGTGAGTACCAACTACGGCTGGAACATTCGTGATCTTTACATCGTCGCGCCCATTCGCTGGGATGGCTCGGACTGGAGACAGTCTGGATCCTTCGCTCCGTCGCGATCGCTTAACAGTCTCGTAATCTGAAGGTGTCGAACGTTTGGGCATGCGCGGCACTCACTGACTCAGTAAAACGAAGAAGCGCAGGCTGGCCCCGCGCTTCTTAAGTAACTGTCGATCGTTCACGCTGACTGCGCGGTCTAGCTCGCAATAACTTCAGCGTCAACGGCGACCATCGTACGGACGCGCTCACGCAGGGCCAACTCAAACATGCGCGCTTCCTCGACTTCCTTGAAGGACAGGGCGCGCAATTCCTGCTCGATGCGACGCCGATAGTCCGATACCAAAGAATCAGAAACGCCTAATGTGGCGGCAACTTCCAATTGCGTCGCATGTTCGGGGCTCAAGTAGCAGTGCCAGAGCACGCCCAGCATGCGGTTGTATTGCTTGATTTTCCCGCGCACATTGCCGTGGAGATTAGTCAGGAATTTATCGACTGAGCCGGCGGCCTCCTGTTGTGATTCGTGACGCAAAAGGCTCTCTTCCGGGTTTTCCCGAAGATCGGCGGGGTCGTAGTGCGGTCCATCAGAGTCCGGATCGTCACCACCCAACGGCACGAGATAGATGTCCATCACCGGCAACCGCGACATTACGAGGCTGCGAAGACTGCGCACGTCTGCTGGTCCATCAATGGCTTCCAAAACGGACACGATCAGATCTTCGAGATCGGAATTGCTGATGACGATTTGTGCGTCGCCGGTGCAGCCAACCATGCGCGTGTCGCGCTGGCGAACTGGAATCATGTGCACGCGCTGCTCCATTTCATGTGAGCCGCGACTGGTCTTGTTATCTGGCCACTCGCTTAAACCATAAACACGATCGGCGAGCCGGCGATGCTGCTCATCGTTTGTGCCACTGCTGTCGAATCGCCGAAAGTTTGCGCTCGATTGAATCAATGTTGAGATGCGTCGCGCGAGCCGATAGCTTTCCGGATGACGCTTGCGCAGCTCGGCAGTCAACAGATTAGTTAATTCGATCTGGCCGATCTCGCACTCGATCTCAGCGTCGGTCATCGCGGTATCCAGGTAGTGCTGGAAACGCGATTTGGTAAGCAGTTGAACGAAGAGTTCCTGTGTCAGATCAGTGTAAGCACTGGTAGCCCCCTCTTCGATCAGCAACCCCGCGCTGCGCGAAGCTCGAACCAAGGGGTGGTTGCTAACGATGCGATGCAATTCGGCCCACAAGCGGTTGACGTCAGAATTGCGAAGACTCTCGACCCAATGTCCGGCCCGGGAACTTCGTTCTGCGGATCGGCTGGGGCGTGAGACTTCGCGAGGCACGCTGACGTTCATGTCTGGCGTTGTCTTTTGTGTGATTGATTTCACGGTAGTGTTATCCCGAAAGAATGAGAGTGGATGCTTGACTAGTTGGCAGCTAGTCTTTTGATCGAGCGATCATTTCATCCGATTTTGCGCTGCGCTGTGATTGTCGGATTGGGCCGCAGTGAGAAAAGTGCGAGATTGCTGGGCAAGCGAACTCGACTCAAAAGAGAGCGAGCGACGTGATCGCGACACGCATTGCTTTTCGTTGTCAGTTTCAATCCCGGAAAGATTCGCTTGCGCCTGATTGCTGTCAGGGCAAACGCGGGGATCTGGGGCTCGATGACCAGAATACCGACGAGGTCACCGAGGCTGCGGGGATCAAGGAGCGGATTAACTCCCCATCCAAGCTACGGACATACTAACAAAAATGCTCGACGATGGGCAACAATTTTTTACACGCCAGCTAAACCTTTGATTCCATGGGAGAAAGGTGTTGCCAGTGCCAGGTGCATCTTGGAAACCGGCCGGTATTAAAACTTTTTGGCCACTGAATGGGCGAATAGAAACATGACGACGCACTCATCAGCCAACAAAAATTTCTGCAAGACTGCGGCCTGTCCTTCATCAGAAACGCTACTTCGATTTCACCTTCACCGGCTCTCAATAGCGGACCGGGTTGCCATTCAAGTTCACCTCCACGGGTGTGACTTTTGTAATGCCGAACTCCAATTGCTGATGAAGCATCGTGGCGATACTGAAGATTCACCTTGCGCGAAGATACCGGCGCAAATTCGCGAGCTGGCCGAGAAGCTCCTGGCGAGAAATCGAGGCGCGTTCACTTTGCTGACTGATGTTAGCGATCGGCATGTGTCGCACTGATGTCGCCAGATCGATGCTCATTGGGGCGCGGCAGCTCGATCTCGAACTTACTTCCTTGACCGAACTGTGAAGTTACGGACACTTCACCTCCGTGGGACTTCGCCAGGTGTTTCACGATAGCCAGGCCTAAACCGGTTCCACCCAACTCGCGCGAGCGAGCGCGATCGACGCGATAGAATCTTTCGAACAAGCGATCGAGATGATGCGAGGGAATTCCTTCACCGGTATCTTCAACCGATATCCGATCAGTATCATTGCGCTTGAAACTAATCGAAACTGATCCGCCTTCCCGATTGAATTTGATCGCATTGTCAATTAGGTTTGTCAGCATCTGCATTAATCGATGTGGATCGGCGAACACATAACTCTCCCGCGAGACGAGATTATTGAGCTGAACGTTGCGAGATGCTGCGCTTGCCGAGACGCTGGCAATAACGTCTTCCACCAGTGAGCAAAGCTGAATAGATTCTGGTTGAAGTCTCACGTTGCCGGCTTCGATCGCGCTCAGTTCAAGAATATCGTCGATCAGCCGATGCATGCGTGCCGCATTCTTCTGAATAATCGCGAGAAAACGGCGATTGTTTTCGGGATCTTCCAGTGCGCCGGTTTCGAGTGTTTCCGCGAGTGCGACGATCGATGTCAGCGGCGTCCGCAATTCATGAGAGACGTTGGAAAGAAACTCCTGCCGCACTAATTCCAATCTTTCAAGCCGGGTTACGTCAAAAAAGACGCCGACCGCGCCGGCGGTTCCGCTCGCAGTGTGGAGGGGCGCAACGCGCAAGTCGAATACGCGCCGTTCAGGCACGAACGTTTCCACCTTCACGCCGGAACG
>JAJPKD010000109.1 GCA_021323895.1 Acidobacteriota bacterium
CTCATCACGGCCCTGATTCTCGTGTTTCAGCAGGTCACGGCCCAATCCAACACGCCGCGAAAGACGACCGACCTTGCGCAAACCAGCAGGCCGGCAAACGATCGAAAAGCTGGTGAGATCATAATCGAGCAGGCATCGCTGACAACGCCTGAGGGTGAGACAATTCCCTTCGAGTTGGGCACGTTGTATGTTCCCGAGAATCGCTCCGATCCAAAGTCCCGAATCATTGGCGTAGGGTTCGCGCGTTTTCGCCCGCCGCATCCGACGGTTGTTCCGCCAATCTTTCAATTGATCGGCGGACCCGGCGCTTCTTTTTTGGAAGGACTAAAACCCGGCAACAACAAACAGCGCGTACCCGATTTTGATTTGTATCGCAACATAGGCGACGTAGTGTTCATCGATCAGCGAGGCTACAGCGAGCGTGGGGAAGTTCTGACGTTCAAATATCGAACGACCGGACATCCGCTAGATGAGCCGCTTAGTATTGCCCGAGACACCGCCGCGCACGTCTCCATGTCGCGGGCCGCCGTTGACTCATTCACGCGAAAAGGCGTTGACTTGCGCGGCTACGACGTCAAGGAGTGCGCCGATGATGTGAACGACCTGCGAAAGGCTCTTGCTTATGACAAGATCGCCCTCGTCGGTCAGAGCTTCGGATCACAATGGAGCTTTGCGGTCATGCGTCGTCATCCCGAAATTGTCGCCCGCGCGTTATTGACGGGAGTCGAGCCGCTCGATTTTGCATACGATATGCCATCGCACGTGCTGGCCGCAGTGCAGCGAATGTGGTGGGAAGCCGAAAAGGATCCACAACTGAAGCCCTACGTGCCGGCGGGTGGATTGATGGCAGCAGCCCGGGAAGTCTTGCAGCGGCTTGAAAAAGAACCAGTGAAGGTGTCAGTTAAGAATGAAAAGACCGGCGAGCCGATCACGATCACTTTGGGGAAGGAAGACTTCCAAAGAACTCTCAATTTGGAAAAGGGTGGCACCAACCCGGCCTTCATTCTCTCACTTTATTATGGACACTATGATGAATGGGCGCGTTCGGCCCTCGCCTCCAGGCAGCCTCGGGACACTGAAGTAGCTATCATCGGTCCGCTGATTGATACGAGTCTCGGAGTGACTTCGCGGCGGGAATACTTATTGAGAAACGATCCCGCCGGGGAGGTGCTAGGCCAATGGGATTTCGACAGCTACCTGGCGACTGCCGACATCTGGCCAAGCAAAGACGTGGGCGACGAATTTCGAAATGAGATCATTAGTCGCATTCCGGTGGTCTTCGTCGAAGGAGACTGGGACACTTCGACGCCGATCGAGAATACTTTGAGTGTCGCGCCGTATTTTGTTAACGGCAAAGTCGTGATCGTCGAGCGTGGAAAACATTTCGCACTGAAGCAGATGATCGAGGATTCACCAGAAATAGTGACGGCGCTGGTGGAATTCATCCGCAGCGGCAAGACTACCAACTTGCCCGCGCGGATGACCCTGCCGCTGTCTAAGTTTCAAGTTCCAAAATTTCCGCCGCCGAACAAATAGTTGGACCGCAGCGGTGTGAGCGAAATCATTGCCGATTTTCAATTGCCGATTGTCGATTTAGTTCGCGGTTAAGTATGCGGGAGTAATGTACTAAGCCGTGACGGGTGTACCATACGTCGATTCGCGTCGCTCAACGCATTCTGACTTTGACGGCGCACGACATCACTAATTCGGATGGAGGCAACGATGGCGAGAATAACGGGAGTCGGGGGCGTTTTCTTCAAGAGCAGAGATGACAACAAAGCGCTGGTGAGTTGGTATCAGAAGCATCTGGGTATGCCGGTGGAAAGTTGGGGCGGCGCGGCGCTGCGATGGCCCGAAGACAAGGCTGAGGACCAGGGTGTCACCGCGTGGCACATCGCGGGAAAAGAGAGCAAGTGGTTCAGCCCCAGCGACTCGTCTTTCATGATCAATTACCGTGTCGATAATCTCGATGAGATGATCGCGCAGCTTCGCGCAGGCGGAGTCGAAATCGTCAGCGGTCCCGAATCGCATGAAAACGGAAAGTTCGCGTGGATCATGGATCCAGACGGTAACAAGGTGGAATTGTGGGAGCCCATGGTCTGGGACGAGAAAAACAAGACGGCTTGAGGTAGTGATACTCCGCCCTTACTAAGTCTCAGTATGGGGGGAGGTTCGTGCAGAAAACGCGACCTTACTCGGGCTGCGTTAGTCTAATCAAACTCCCCACAGGCTCTCTTCCGCAGCGTTGGCGCGCGCAAACTCGAATCCCGACTCAACCGCGCGCAGATTCAAATCGAGCAGCGCGACCTTCTTCGTCATCGATCTAACGACATGGAGCAGCGCGTCTTTGTCGAGCATGTTCGTCTTGCCGATGAGCGCGCCGAGCGCGACCATGTTCGCGGATTTTGCGCTGCCGATCTTGTCGGCCATTTCAGTGGCAGGTAACGCGATGACTTCGACATCGCTGCGGGCCGGCGGATGATCGATCAGCGACGAGTCATAAATAATCAGGCCGCCGCCGACTACTTCGTTTTCGAATTTGTCGAGCGAAGGCTTGTTCATCGCGATCAGCACCGTCGGCGCCGAGACGAGCGGCGATCCGATCTCAGTCGTGGAAATATTGACGTGACAATTGGCGGTGCCGCCGCGCATCTCTGGGCCGTACGACGGCAACCAGGAAACGTGCAGGTTTTGTCGCATGCCGGCTTCCGCCAACAGACGGCCGAGGAAAAGCAGGCCTTGTCCGCCGAAACCTGCAATCTTCAAACGATAATCGACATTCGGTGGGCAGGATGTCCGCGGCCCGCCCGCAAGGATGCCGGCGCTCCTTTCATTGCCGGCGTTCCCGTTCAATCCCAGTATGCCCGGCACATCCTGAATCGCGATCGCCTGACGACGATGCGTGCGATGTTCGCGCTCGGCTGATTTGTCTTTGAAGACGCCGAGCGGAAAGTTCGGCAGCATGTTCTCTTCGATCCACTTCAACGAATCGACCGGCGTCACGCCCCAGCCCGTCGGACATGGCGAGAGAACTTCGACCAGAGAGAACCCGCGGCCTTCAATCTGATTCTGCAAAGCTTTGCGGATTGCCTTGCGGGCTTTCGCGCGCGTCTTGTTGTCATAGAGCGCAACCCGCTCGATGTAAGTCGGCCCTTCCAGAGTCGAAAGCAGTTCGGCAACCCGCACCGGAAATCCATCATTGGCCACGACGCGACCCATCGGCGTCGTTGTCGTTTTCATTCCTATCAACGAAGTCGGCGCCATCTGGCCGCCAGTCATTCCGTAGATCGCGTTGTTGACGAAAATTACGGTGATGTCTTCGCCGCGATTTGCCGCATGCAGAATCTCGTTGCCGCCAATCGCTGCGAGGTCGCCATCGCCCTGATAACTGATGACCAGGCTATCCGGCAACGCGCGCTTCACCGCGGTGGCAACTGCCGGCGCGCGACCGTGCGCGACCTGCAAATTGCCGACATCGAAATAGTAATAAGCGAAGACGGAACAGCCGACCGGACTGACGAACACGGTTCTGTCCTGCGCGCCAAAGTCATCGATCGCTTCGGCGACTATCTTGTGGATGTTGCCGTGGCCGCAACCGGGACAATAATGCGTCGTCAGATGATCGCCAGGTTTGCGATCAAACTGCCCATAAAAACTCCTGGGTCTTTGAAAGGTTTGCGCGTACATCTTTCTCCTCGCTGGCTTTGATGATTTGTCGCAAGAGCTCCTCAGTGGTCGGCACCATGCCGCCGACGCGCGAATAGAAACGCACCGGGCGCTCGCCTTCGATGGCCAGGCGCACGTCTTCGATCATTTGGCCGTTGCTTAATTCAACGACCAGGAACTGTTCCGCCCACTGAGCCAGGACGGAGAGTTCGCGATACGGAAACGGCCAGAGCGTGATCGGGCGAAACAGCCCAACACGAATTCCCTGCTCGCGCGCTTGATCGACCGCGGCTTTCAGGATGCGCGACACGATGCCATAACCAACCACCACCAAATCCGCATCATCGGTCCGGTACAGTTCGTACATCTCTTCACGCGAGTTGGCTTGCAAGTATTTCTTCTCGAGCTTCAGCACGTGTTGCTCCAGCTCTTCGGCCGAGATGTAGATCGAAGTGATCAGATTTTTTCGAGTCTCCGCGTCGCCGCGCACCGCCCACGATTTTGGTTCAGGTTCGATCGCTTTGGTTGGGAACTCGACGGGTTCCATCATCTGGCCGATAAATCCATCCGCCAGCACGATCGCCGGATTGCGAAAACGATCCGCCATCTCAAACGCGAGCAACGTCAAATCGCACATCTCCTGACACGAGTTCGGCGCCAAGACGATCGTGTGATAGTTACCGTGTCCGCCGCCTTTCACGATTTGGTGATAGTCACTCTGTTCGGGCGCGATGTTTCCCAATCCTGGCCCGCCACGCATGATGTCCACGATCACGCACGGTAACTCTGATCCCGCGAGATACGAAATGCCTTCCTGCATCAGACTGAGACCCGGGCCCGACGACGCCGTCATGGTGCGCTCGCCCACAGATGCGGCGCCATACACCATGTTGATGGAGGCGACTTCGCTTTCAGCCTGCAGAAACGTGCCGCCCGCAAGCGGAAAATATTTGGCAGCGGCTTCGGCGATCTCACTCGCCGGCGTGATCGGATAGCCGTAGAAAGACTTGCAGCCAGCCAACAAAGCCGCCTTGATCACGGCTTCGTTTCCTTTAATCAACTCTTTCGTCATTGGTTGACCTCGTGTAATGGCGAGTAATGGAGAACCGCGAGCGGTAACGAGCGTTATTCAGAACAACTCCGTAAACAATACCAGTTAGCGATTGATGCTATTTTCAAAGTAGCTCTTATCCCGCTCGTCACCACTCGCGGTTCTAACTCAATTCTTGAAAACCGTGATCGCGCCGGGCTCAGGGCACGCATAAAAACAGACGCCACAGCCGGTGCAGCCGTGGCCCTGATATTCGCCGAAGTGATAACCGCGCCCGTTGAGCTTGTCGCTCAAATGCATTCCGCATACGGGGCATGCTTCGATGCACAACCCGCATCCTTTGCATTCCTCGGAATGCACCTCAGTCCAACCGCGGTCTTTCTTTTCTTTGCCTTCAGGCATGTCGAGTCGCGCCTCCCCTGGGCCAGAATTGCGGCCACGGAATGAGTCTCAATCGGCAACTCCCGTGCCCCCAAAAAAGCGGCAATGCGCGACTTCAGAAGACGCGAATTTTGCGCGCAACTAGCAGATTTTGAAATTGATTTGAGTTAGGTTCGACAGTCGTTGAAACTGAAAGTCGCAAAAAACCACAGTCGCCTGCGGAATATAACGTGAGGCCCAACTGCCTAATAGCTCAATTCCTCAGGAATTCACCCGCCGGCGCCGTGACCCTTCAGCTTCCTATATTTATTCGCCGCGCTAATCAACAGACCCGTTGTGTTCGTGACCCAGTCGATCCGAGATTTCTTCCACGTCTCCCAGCCGGGAGGAAGCCGCTTATCAACAAACATCGATTTGAGATCGCTTACTTCGATCGTGGGCTCGCCATCGATGTGTCTGCTGCCGGGTTTGTTCGCAAAGAACGCGAAGAGCAAGCCGAACTCGCCGGATGAACCAACCAGATTATCTTCGCCCAGCAGCTTGGTGAGTTTCTCTTCGAGATCGCGATGGCTGTCCGCCTGGTTCGGATTGAACAAGTTACCGAGAAAACCTAAACCGCTTTCCACGATCTTCGCGAGATCGCCGGCGAGCAATGCCAACGTCCGATGATCCAACACTTTTGATTTGGGATCGCGAACCAGATTCTCAGCAATGAACGCGCCGACATCCGAGCGCTTGAACAGGCCATCAGCGGCGCGACTTGTCAGTCGATCAAAATCGGCCTGACTGAATCTTCCCGAGTTCAGCGTCTCAGGATCGCCCTGGAGAATTCCGCTATGCCCGGGATGAGAGCCCTGCGAACCGGGAAAGTCGAGCGAGAAGAAACCGAGCGGCACTGCTGCGTCGAGCTTACCGCGCGCGCTGCGCATGAACGCGTGATTGCCGCCGGCAAAAAAGACGAGTAAGTCTCCGAGGTCGCCGCCGCCGGTGTTGCCAAGTCCGCGCACGTCAGCGATGCTCGCCAACGGATCGCTCGCATCGTTTCGCAGTGGTAACGCGCGTTGCGAAACGGCGCTGCCGATAAAGGGACAGGTGGCTTTTCGTTCGACTACGCTGTTTCGTTCGTCAGAGGTGGGTTCAAAAGGTTCGGTGTTCATGAGAGGACGGTCCTTTCGCGAGCGTGAGTCTTGGGTAAAGCGCGAGGGGAGCAGAGTCTATCACCCGCGAAGTAAATAGCAAGGAAATGAGGGCGCGAAGTTGCGGTGCTAGTCTTCGGCTACGCCGCTCACGCGATCAACGCGCAGACGAAAGACGACGATGGTGGGCGGTTCAGCGTCACGACTCAATTCAGATTCGACAGGTGTGAGCTTGGGAAAGCCTTCAAGAATTTTGCGCAACACCGTTCGTCGTTCGGAATCGTTTCTGATCTCTTCAAAATTGCCGAAGGCGATGGCGCTCTGCCAGTTGAAATCATCCTTGATCCGATCGACCTGCAAACAAGCGCGCGAGTGTTTACGCATCGCCTGCACTTTTCGCCCAGCGAGCGAATGGCTATAGATCTGCCCTTCGATGGAGATGTAATTGATCGGCACAACGTAAGGCTCGCCGTCATCAACACAACCGAGGTGACCCAGTTTTCCGGCGTTGATAACGTCCCAAGCCTCGCGCTCGCTGAGCGACCTCGTCACTTGAATAGATTCCTCCGCAACTGAAGGCGCAATGATTGTGCCAGTTGCGCGCGTCGCAGATTTCAATGTTGTCGGTTTGTTTTAGCGCACAGTGATGCGCGCTTTCTCGCAACCGCGTGAGAAACTTTGCGCAGACCTGTTTGTTTTTTGGATTAGCGTTGACCGTTCAGCGGGAGATGAATTTTGAAGGTCGAGCCCTCGCCGAGTTTCGATGTTGCTTCAACGCGACCACCGTGCGCGCGGGCGATGCGGCGAACCGCCGGCAGCCCAAGGCCGGTGCCGCTCTTCCTGGTGGTGAAGAAAGGATTGAAAATGCGCAGTAGATTCTCTTCGCTAATTCCGCGGCCGGTGTCGGCGACTTCGATTACGGCTTCGTCAACGTTGTCTTCAGATTGCTCGCGCTTGAGCGTTATCGTGATGCGGCCGTCTTCATCGATGGCTTCGATCGCATTGAGGATCAAGTTCAAAACGGCATCCTCAATCTGTGGCGCGTCAACATCGAGAATCAGATCTTCTTCAGCATCATCGAAAACCACGTGCACCCGGTGACCGCGCGCGAGGCCGCCTATTGCCTGAGAACGCGCAATATTCACGGCCTTCGAAGTAAGTTCAGTGAGGGATACCGGCGCGGGACTGAGTGCGCGTGGCCGCGCTCGATCAAGTAAGGCGCGGACGGTGCCGTCGATGCGTTCGACTTCGTGGCGAATTCCTTCGAGCGCTTCGCGCTCAGGATCGTTTGAATCACGGCGGCGGATCAGGATATCAACTGCGCCCTGGATGCCCGCCAGCGGGTTCTTGATTTCATGGGCCAAACCTGCTGCCAATTCACCCACAAAAGACATCTGGGCCGCGCGTTGTAACTCAGCCTGCATTCGCTTCGATTCCGTCACGTCAGTATTCACAATCAATTTCTGTACCGGCTTGCCTTGTTCATCGCGCACGAGCGTCCAACGGCTTTCGACGATTAGCTCAGTTCCATTTTTGGTGATCTGATTGAGTTCGCCGCGCCATTCACCGCGCTCGAGCACCGATCGCTGGGCCTCGTGGAATGCGCTCGGAAGCTCGCGATATAAAAATTCCGCAGGAGTTTTCCCCAACACCTCTTCGGCGCGCCAGCCGTACACGCGTTCAGCGCTCTTATTCCAATACAGCGTGCGATCGTCCATGTCGCGCACGAGAATCGCATCCTGCGACTTGTCTAACAATTCGGCTTGGCGGCGAACCTGGCTCTCGTCGAGTTTAAGTTGCGTGATGTCGTGACGGATCGCGACATACTGATAAGGTTTACCCTCCTCGTTGAGGAACGGCACGATCGTCGTGTCCACCCAATAGATGCTGCCGTCCTTCGCGCGGTTTCGCAGTTCGCCCTTCCAGACTTCGCCGCTGGCAATCGTGGTCCACAAATCGCGGATGAATTCTTTCGAGTGGTAACCCGAATTGATGATGCGGTGGTCCTGGCCCAGCAGCTCATCGCGCGTGTACTTCGAGATGCGACAGAAGGCGTCGTTGACGTAGTTGATGATGCCGCGCTGATCCGTGATCGCGACGATCGTCGATTGATCGAGCGCGAACTTGATGTCGGCGACTTCCTTCAGAGATTCCGTGAGCGCCTTTTCGTTGGCAGCAGCTTGCTTCAAGATGGCTTCTTGCAGTTCAGATGAGGAAGGTTGGCGGCTCACGCGCCGTAGCTTAAGGAACTTGAGCCGCCCGAATCAAGTTTAGGTGGGAACTGCCGCCGTCTCTTCCAATTTCTTTAGCCGATATCGCAGTTGATCGCGCGAAATGCCCAGCAACTCGGCGGCCTTTGTTTGATTGCCGCCGCTGCGTTCGATCGCCTGGCGGACCATCGACATTTCCACCTCATCGAGTGAGACACCACCGGACGGCAGATGAAACAGATCGTGATGGCCCAGGCCGTCGCCATGGAAATGCTCGGTGGTGGAACCGCCGGCTAGGCCGCGCGGAATGTATTTCATGGTGATGATGTCTTCGTCTTCGAGGATCATCGCGCGCTCGATAACGTTGCGCAGCTCGCGCACATTTCCCGGCCAGTTGTATTTGCGAAAAGCTTCGGCGATCTCGGGCGAGATGCCCCCAATGCGTTTGCGCAAACGCTCGCCAAACGATTCGATGTAGTGATCGGTCAACAGCAGCACGTCGTCGCCGCGCTCACGCAGCGAGGGAATGTCGATCTGAATTACGGACAGGCGATAGTAAAGATCGAGCCGGAAGCGGCTGGATTCGCTTTCCTTTTTTAGATCGCGATTTGACGCAGCGATGATCCGCGCGTCGAACGGAATATCCTTCAACCCACCGACGCGCCGAAACGCGCCTTCTTCCAACACGCGCAAAAGTTTCGCCTGCAGGCTCAACTCGAGTTCGCCTATCTCATCCAGCAAGAGCGTGCCGCCTTCAGCCTGCTCGAACATTCCTTCCTTACGAGCCTTAGCGTCGGTGAACGCGCCCTTCTCGTAGCCAA
>JAJPKD010000120.1 GCA_021323895.1 Acidobacteriota bacterium
CCGCCGCCACTCGATCCACCGAACCCGCCGCTGCTCCAACCGCTTGATCCCGATCCTCGGCCGCTGTTCATCAGCATGCTAATTAGCAACCATGAAAGCCAACCACCGCCACCACCGCGGCCACCGCGTCCGATCACTCTCAGCAGAATGATGACGATGACTACTACGAAGATGAACGCTATGACAAGCGATCCCCATGAACTCGTCTCTCGGCTCGAACGTACCGGCCTCGGGGTTACGCCGGCCGGAAAGATCGCGCCGGTACTGAAGCCGCGTTTCTGCGCGACCGTCGCGATGTAGGTGTCGATCGTATCGGCGAGTCCTTTGCCGTAATCTCCCGCCTTGAATGCCGGCACGAGTTGTTCGCGCTGAATCTGTCCGACCAGGCCATCCGGCAGATCGCCTTCAAGATGCCGACTGACTTGCGTGAAGTATTTCCGATCTTTAATGGCGACCAGCAACAGCAGACTCGGCTTTTGCACGTCCTTCGAGCCGATGCCCCAGCCGCGCGCCACGGCCAGCGAATAATCGAAGATCTCCTGGCCTCCGGTGGTGTCAACGGTGACGACCGCGAATTGGATTTGCTGCTGTCGATCGAGATTGCTAAGCGTGGACTCCAGCCGCTCCTTCGTCGCGCTATCGATGACCCTGGCATAGTCGTTGACGTATCCAGTTGGGGCCGGCAGCGGCAGCGTTGTCTGCGCGCAGACAGATCCCTTCGCAAACAGCAACGCGACGAAGAGCAGCAGCACAACCAGAAAGAAACGAGTTCTTCTCATCTCGTGAAATGATTTACGAATCAATTATCGTCCTGGTTCGAGACAATAGCCATCGGTCGTAGGCCTGATGTGGAATTGCGCCGAGTCGGCGCCGGGAAAAGCGGAGTCACCTCACTACAAAAGACACTTCGAGCCGAGCGAATCGCCTGATTCTGCTCGGCTCTGATTATTTCGACGAGCTAGTCAGTTTAATGTTCCGCGTAGTCCCGCTCAATACGGTCGCGGTTCCGTAACTGCCTGCTGCCTTCTGCTTGCTGAGTTATTGGCAGCGCATACGGGACTCGAACCCGTGATCTCTGCCTTGAGAGGGCAGCGTGTTAACCAACTACACCAATGCGCCACGAGATGGACTTTCGGGATTATAGAGGCCGTGGCCACTCGTCGCAAGTTAGTCTGCCCAAATGTGCTGGGCGTCACATTTGCTCGGAAACAGCCCGTGTTATACTCCGCTCGCAATTCTGACTTCATCGGATTGAGTGTCAGAAGCCCGACCGTCAGGGAGGGCCACTTTTGAAACTGCGCCCTTGGTTGCGCGCGGGCTTCTGACACAGAAGTTCTGGCAAATCCCAAATGAATATCGCGGTATTGAACGAGAACAAAGCCGGCGAATCGCGCGTCGCGCTGATGCCGGAGTCGGTGCAGAAGCTCGTGGCGGCTAAGGCCTCTGTTTCGATCGAGAGCGGCGCTGGTTTGGGCGCGGCGCGAACGGACGAAGACTTTGCGAATGCGGGGGCCACAGTCGTCAATGATCGAAACGCGCTGCTGGCGGGCGCCGACGTCGTGGTCGCAGTGAGTCGTCCGGCTAAGGACGACATGCGACGAATGAAAAAGGCCGCTGTTGTGCTCGCGTTTCTTAGGCCGCTCGATGAGCCGGAAAAGCTGCTGCCCGCGCTCGAGAATGGACTGACGACATTCTCGATGGAACTGGTGCCGCGCATCACGCGCGCACAGGCGATGGACGCGTTGTCGTCGATGGCGACGGTCGCGGGATACAAGGCGGTGCTGCTCGGCGCGGATCGCATTCCGCGCATGTTTCCTTTGCTGATGACGGAAGCGGGAACAGTGCCACCGGCGCGTGTTTTGGTTTTGGGTGCAGGCGTCGCGGGTTTGCAAGCGATCGCGACAGCACGAAGGCTGGGCGCGGTCGTCGAAGCGTATGACGTGCGCGCGGCGGCGGGCGAGCAGGTGCGTTCGCTCGGCGCAAAGTTTCTCGAAGTCGATCTCGGCGGAATTCAAACCGAAGACAAAGGCGGATACGCAGTCGAGCTTTCGCCGGAAGCATTAAAGCGCGGCCGCGATTTGATCGCCGAACAAGCGAAGAGCGCCGATGTCATTATCACGACGGCCCAAGTGCCCGGCCGCAAGGCGCCCGTATTAATGGATGAAGATGCAGTAAAGGGAATGAAGCGCGGATCGGTTGTCATCGATCTCGCGGGTGCGACGGGCGGCAACGTGACGTTAAGCAAAGCCGACGAGATCGTCGAGCGGAACGGCGTGACGATCATGGCGCCGACGAACTTGCCCGCGACTGTGCCCGTGCACGCGAGCCAACTTTATTCGCGCAACGTCACGGCGTTTCTGAATCTGCTGATCAAGGACGGCGAACTCAACATCGACATGAACGACGATGTCGTTGGCCCTTCATGCGTGACGCATCAGGGGCAATGGGTGAATCAGCGCGTTGCGGCGGCGATGGAAGCAGCGAAGGTTTAGTCGAAGAGGTTAACGATGATTTCAATCAACCCACTCGGTTTACTGTTGGCTGAAGGCACTGAGAGCATGAGCGCGACTGCAATCATCGCCGCGCTCTATGTCTTCGCGCTGGCGGCGTTCCTTGGCTATCAGGTCATCTCGCGCGTGCCGCCGCTGCTGCATACGCCTTTAATGTCGGCGACCAACGCGATCTCAGGCATCTCGCTCGTTGGATCGATCGTGATTGCGGGCGGCACCGGTCCGCATCATGCGAAGACCGCAACGATCCTCGGTTTCATCGCTGTCGTGTGTTCGACATCAAACGTCGTGGGCGGATTCGCGCTGACCGATCGCATGCTGCGCATGTTCAAGCGCAAACAAGCGCCAGCCGACACCGCGAAGATTGCGTCTGGCAACGGACATCAGAAGAATTAATCCACCGATTACGCAGATGAAGCCGAACATCAGCCGAAAAACCCTTTCTGCGAAATCTGTGTAATCTGCGGAAGATACCAGCATGAACTGGCAAACTTACTTCATCGAATTCAGTTATCTCCTCGCGTCGATCCTCTTCATCTTCGGTCTCAAGGGCTTGAGCCATCCCGAGACTGCGAAGCGCGGGATGCATCTCGCCGAAATTGGCATGGCGTTGGCCATCATCGGCACGCTCATGCACTTCGAGATCGTCAGCTACACCTGGATCATCGTTGGCCTCTTGCTGGGTGGACTGCTCGGCGCGGCCATGGGCGTGTGGGTGCCGATGACGGCGATGCCGCAACGAACTGCTTTGTCGCATGCGTTTGGCGCGTTCGCGGCGGCGTTGGTAGGTATCGCGGAATATTACAGCTACACGCATGGCTTCAAAGACATCGCGCAGTTGGGCCACGTGAAGATGGGCGCGATGGGATTCGAAATCATGCTGGGCGCGCTTACGACGACGGGCAGCTTGATCGCTTTCGGGAAGTTGCAGGGAATTCTGCCAGGCCAGCCGTTGGTCTATCGCGGCCAGAACATCTTCAACATGGCTCTGCTGGCGACGACCGTAGGTCTTTTCATCTATCTGATCTTCGTGCCGACTGCGGTGATTCCGTTCTACATAATGCTGGCGTTGGCGTTTGTAGTTGGCGTGCTGCTGGTGATGCCGATCGGATCGGCGGACATGCCGGTAGTGATGTCGCTCCTGAATTCTTACGCCGGATTGGCGTCAGCAGCGACCGGATTCGTGCTCGGCAACAACGTCCTGATCATCGCGGGCACCTTGGATGGATTTTCGGGATTCATCCTTTCGATCCTGATGTGCCGCGCGATGAATCGTTCGATTAATAACGTGCTGTTCGGCGCGTTCGGCAGCGCGGCCACTGCGACGGCGGGCGCGGGCGAGCAAGGCACGATGCGCGAAGTCAGTTTGGATGACGCCGCCGTGCAGCTCGCTTACGCAAGCAAGGTTGTCTTCGTTCCCGGTTACGGTTTAGCCACCGCGCAAGCACAGCACGCCGTGCGCGAACTCGCGACCGTGCTTGAAGAAAAGGGTGTCACCGTCAAGTATGGCATTCATCCCGTAGCCGGTCGCATGCCGGGGCACATGAACGTTCTGCTGGCGGAAGCGAATGTTCCCTACTCACAACTTTACGAACTCGAGCAAATCAATCCGGAACTTTCCAGCACTGACGTGTCGGTGGTCATCGGCGCCAACGACGTAGTGAATCCTGATGCGCGTGACAATCCGTCGAGTCCCATCGCCGGCATGCCAATCATTGAAGTCGATCGCTCAAAGTCCGTGATCGTTCTCAAGCGCGGTCAGGGCAAAGGTTTCTCCGGCCTGGAAAATCCTCTCTTCTTCAAACCAGTCACAGGAATGCTCTACGGCGACGCGAAAGACACGCTGACGAAATTGGTTGGCGCAGTGCAGCACGCGTAGTTCGGCTTCGCTCCGTCAGGAGCGAGATATTTGTAGTACCAAGTCAGTGTCGATCAAGGTGAGCTCCTTTAGGAGCGCAATCAGACTGCTTGCGATCCTAAAGGAGCTTGTTTCATTATTCGTTTCGAAGACAGGTTCTACAAATATTTCGTCCCTACGGGACTAGAAGAAGATTTCCCTGCGTAACCAGACTCATCATCCGCACGTTAACTTAACCGACATGTTCAAGACACTAAAACTGTATTCGCTGATCATTCTCGGGGCGCTCTGCCTCGCGCTTCCTACGACATTTGCGCAACGCGGCGCGACCTCAACCGCCACGGCGAAACCTTCAACGGCCGTTCTCAAGACTCGCGGCGTCGATACGATCACCGCCGCCCAACTCAGAAGCTATCTGACCTTCATCGCTTCCGATGAGATGGAAGGCCGCGACACGCCTTCGCGTGGATTGGACACGACGGCGAAGTTCATTGCGATGAATCTCGGGCGCTGGGGTTTCAAACCGATGGGCGACGACGGAACGTTTTTTCAGAAGATTGCGCTGCGGCGCGAAGCTCTGGACCAGCCAAAGACCACGGCATCAATCAACGGAAAAGACTTCGTAGTCGGCGAAGACTTTTTGCCTAACGCGGTATCAGCGACGCTGACAGGCCCGCTGGTTTTCGCCGGCAACGGCTGGGTCCTGAAGTCCAGGAATCTCAATCCGTATCAAGGCATCGACGTGAAGGACAAGATCATAGTCGTCGTCGGGAACGG
>JAJPKD010000250.1 GCA_021323895.1 Acidobacteriota bacterium
CAAGAGCCAAACTCAACCGCTGATCGTCAAACCTGATCCGCGTGCGAAGTAGATTGTTATGCAATTCAGCTTCATGGTCGGCGTCCATGAGAAGCATCAGGTGGACTTCTCGTTCGATCAGTTTATCGGCAACCTGGAGATTCGCATCGACGGCCAGCCGGCCATTAAGGATTTTCGGATGTTCTCACTCAGCCTCACGAAGCGCTACGAGTTTGTCGTCGGCGTGAACGAGCGTCATCAAGTCGCGATTGAAAAGAAACGAAAGCTCTTTCTCGCCGGCTTGCGCCCTATGCAATACCGCATCTTCATCGATGGGCAAGTGGTCCAGACGTATGAAGGTACTTGAAAGAGGCGGGAACCGCGGAACATCAAACGGCATCTAATCGACCAGACATGTTTGATGTGGCCGAGGACAAAAGACTTTCTTTGATGACGAAAATCCAGCTCGCACTGCTGACTCCTCTCCTGATAGTCGTGCCGGGTTTGCTTTATCGGCTGCATTCGGCAACAACCCAGCCAACTCAACCCGACAAGATAAATTCTTATCGACCCGCTATCACACCAGCGCGAGCCGAGCCGGACACTGACTTTGCCCGTCATGTCGAACAACTGAAGAAGAAACTTCCGTCTGAGGGTTTTTCGATCGTAGTTCAACCACCGTTTGTCGTTATTGGCGATGAATCCCAGGCCGCGGTCAAGGAGCACGCCGAGCACACGGTCAAGTGGGCGGCTGATAAGTTGAAACAGGATTACTTCACCAAAGATCCAAAAGACATCCTCGACATTTGGTTGTTCAAGGATTCCGCGTCGTACGAGAAGAACGCGCTAACTCTGTTCGGCGAAAAGCCGACGACTCCATACGGCTATTTCTCCGGGACGCACAAAGCGCTGGTGATGAACATCTCGACGGGCGGCGGCACGCTGGTGCACGAGATTGTTCATCCGTTTATGGAGGCGAACTTCCCTTCCTGCCCGCCGTGGTTCAATGAAGGGATGGGCTCGCTGTATGAGCAATGCGGCGAAATAGAGGGACACATTCACGGCTACACCAACTGGCGTCTGCCCGGATTGCAGGACGCGATCAAAGCGGGCACAGTGCCGCAGTTCAAGAAACTGATGGCGATGGACGCACGCGCGTTCTACAACGACGATAAGGGCGCAAACTATGCCGCGTCGCGTTATCTCTGTTATTACCTGCAGCAGCGCGGTCTGTTGGTAAAGTTCTACCGAGAGTTCCTCGCCCACCGGAAAGACGATCCCAGCGGTTACCAAACACTGAAGCGCATCCTGCGCGTGCGCGACATGAAAGCCTTTCAGCAGACGAGGGAGAAATACGTGCTGACGCTGAAGCAGGCTTACGAGATCACGGTGCGGCCGTAAAAAAAGCCCTCTCCCTTCTGGGAGAGGGTTGGGGAGGACTTGAGTAGCGAAGAACACAAACCAACTTTGCGGTGCGAGAGCAAGACTCCAAAGAAGTAAGCCCTCCTCCCGGCCATTCTCCCAAGCGAGAAGCGATTAACCCACGGTCGGCCGTCTGATTGACATCGTTTCGGTCGTGTAGTAGCGTCCGAGATATACCTATGCACAGAAGTTTTTTCGCAACTCACACCCTTAATCCGCTAAACATTCAACGGGAGAAACTACGGTAAGTTGAAGCAAATCGAGCTTCCACCCAAGGGTCTGGAGACGCTGTTCGGCGTTCACGACCAAAACATCAAACACCTCGAGTCGCTGCTCGATGTTCAGATAAACGGACGCGGTCACAGCCTGACGGTTGATGGCGATCCGAAAGACGTCGAAACGGTCGAGCGCATCCTGGAAGACTTCGCAGAACTATTTGCTGAAGGCCGGCAGTTTACTGATCGCGAATTGCGCGAGGCTTTTGCCCAAATTGCCGAAGATCGCGCCTACAGTCTGAAGGATTACTTCACTCGTTCGCGGTTCAGCCCGGCCGGCAAGAAACAGGTCGCGCCAAAATCCGCGATGCAGCGCAAGTACGTGGAAGCGATTCAGCAGAAAGATATCGTCTTCGGCATTGGCCCAGCGGGCACGGGCAAGACCTACCTGGGCGTGGCGATGGCGGTGCAGGCCCTGATGCAGAAGCAGGTGAATCGGATTGTGCTGGCACGACCGGCCGTGGAAGCAGGTGAGAAACTTGGATTTCTTCCCGGTGATTTGCAGGAAAAAGTCGATCCCTACTTGCGGCCTTTGTACGATGCGCTGTTCGATCTGGTCGATTACGAGCGCGTGACGCGACTGCTTGAGAAGCGCGTGATTGAAATCGCGCCGTTGGCGTTCATGCGCGGCCGGACTTTGTCAGATGCGTTCGTGATTCTCGACGAGGCGCAGAACACGACCAGCGAGCAGATGAAGATGTTTCTGACCCGCATCGGTTTCGGATCAAAGGCGGTCATTACCGGTGACGTAACTCAGATCGATCTGCCTACCGGGAAACGCAGTGGCCTGGTGGAAGCGGAACGCGTGCTGGCGGGCATCGAGGGAATTGATTTCGTTTACTTCAGCGAGAAAGACGTCGTGCGACACAAGCTCGTCCAGATGATCATCAGAGCGTACGAGACTCATTCCAAGAAAACGGAAATCTAGTGTCAGAAGCCCGACCGTTAGGAAGGGCTCGATAGCCGAAGAGGCCCTCCCTGACGGTCGGGCTTCTGACACCAGCATGATCGACATCATCAATCGCCAGCGACGCCATCGACTCAACGCCAGGCATTGGCGTGAGTTCACGGCTGAGGCTCTTAATGCAGTCAAACTTAAGTCGAGTGACGTATCAATTGTCTTTGTTAACGACGCTGCAATTCGCAAACTCAACAAACAGTTTCGTGGGAAAGACTACCCGACGGATGTACTCTCGTTTCCTCATCAAGCTGAAACCTTCGAATCGAAAGCCCAAAACGCGCTCGGTGAAATTGTAATCTCGGTCGATCGGGCAGCGAAGCAGGCTAAAGAAAATCGACTAGACCTTACCAATGAAATTGAGCAACTAATCCTTCACGGGCTTTTGCATCTATGCGGCTACGATCATGAAACGGATAATGGCGAGATGAACCGTTTGGAATTGAAACTGAGGAAAAAGTTGGGGATTTAGCCGCGTAAAGAGTAAATCGTGAATAGACCGAAGTTGAAGATCGAGTTTCTCGACCCCGGCTAGACTATTTACGATTTACGATTCACAATTTACCCCTGTCGCCTCTATGGAAATTTTGCTAGCCATCAGCGCGTTGCTGCTTTTGGCGATCACTTTTCTGGCCGCCGTTGATATGGCGTTCGGCCAGTTGAGCGATGTCGGCCTGCGCCGTCTCGCCGCTGAAGCCGAAGAACACCCCAACGCGCGTTACGCGCCGTTCTTGAAAGAGATTCTCGAGAATCGCGCCCGTTTCAGTTTTACGCTCGCGGCTGCGATTCAGATCCTGCTGGTCATCTTCAACGTCCTGGCCACTTTCATCGTGCTTCGCTTTGCCGGGACCACCGGCGTGGCGCTGTTGATTTCGCTTGCGTTGGGTTTGGTCCTCGCGGGAATATTTCGCCAATTCATCCCGCGCTTTGTTTCATTGCGCAATCCTGAGGGAAAGCTTCTGCGCTTGCTGCCTTTGCTGCGGCCGTTTTATCGTGCGCTGACGTTCTTGGCTGAGCCTTGGCATCGCTCGTTCGATCGCTTGCGGCGGCAGGAGGAGTTGGACGACTCTGGCGCCACAGACGAAGAAGACGACACTGGCGACGATATCGAAGCCTTGATGGACGTGGGCGAAGCCGAAGGCATCATCGAGGAAGAA
>JAJPKD010000198.1 GCA_021323895.1 Acidobacteriota bacterium
GCAATCAAAGATGCAAATGATGATGGAGAAAATGGACAAGAATCGCTCAATGCTGAAAGACCAGGTCAGCGCGCTCGAGGCGGATGTGCAGCCTGACAAGCCCGACGCCAAACAAGTCGTAACGCATGCAAATGCTCTTCTGAAACATCTCGGCATGATGGAAAAGATGGGTCGCGCAGGAACTCCGAGAAAGAAGACCGGGATGAAGAAGATGGAAATGAAAAAGATGTGAGTTCAGAGTTTAAGTTACATCTTGGCGTATATTGAACTGGCTTGCGCTGGCCCTTCAATGCAAATGGCGACGTCAAAGAGGTCTAATCTGAACGAAACCAACAAGACAGGATTAATCATTGCTTTTGTCCTCGTACTGGTGCTCTTTCTGCTGTTCGGTGGCGGCATGATGACGGGCTCGATGATGAGTGGCGGCATGATGGGCCACGGATGGATCGGCGGCTTCAGTTGGATGTGGATTCCGACTTTAATTACGCTCGGTCTCGGAGTGCTACTTGGTTGGGCGATCTTTGGAAGGAAGTAACCCGACTGGTATTCATAGAAATTCAGGAGTCTAGAATAATGGCTGAATGGCTATTGCCGGTCCTATTTATTGCGGCTTACATCGTGCTGATGCGCTGGGTCTTGCCGCATTTTGGTGTCTCGACTTGAATGGCTAACTCGTGCCGGGTCGAGTCTCGACCACATGAAGTAAGTGACAATAAACATATCGAAGCAGACTGATGACAAACACTAACAATCGCACGGTACTGCGCCGGCCGACGCTTCGGCGATCTGGCTCAGAAGAAGAGGAGTAAGAAAATGAGCGCTCAACCACAACAAGCAGGGTACGGATTCAGTAAAAGGATTGATGTTCCTTACAAAGAGGCGGTCGAAAAAACGCGCGCTGCCCTACAGACCGAAGGCTTCGGCGTGCTCTGCGAGATTGATATCAAAGAAAAGCTGAAGGACAAGCTCGGCGTTGACTTCCGCAATTATGTAATCCTCGGCGCCTGCAATCCGCCGCTGGCTTACGAAACATTGCAGCGCGAAATCAACATTGGTCTGCTGCTGCCGTGCAACGTAATCGTCTATGAGAATGACGGACGCACGGTTGTGTCGGCGGTTGACGCTGCCAAAATGCTTTCAGTAGTCGGCAATCCGGAATTAGAGGCGACCGCGAAGCAGGTCAACGAAAAACTGCGACGAGTAATCGACAGTTTGTGAACTCACGTAATCAGTCCGTCGTTGTCGGGCACATCTGCCCCGAACAGAGTGTCTACGGCGTTTTTCACCATGCGCGTCCTTATCGAAACGAAGATAGGATATCCCCCATGCAAAGAAGACTCATCTTAACGACCGCGATCATCGTCGCGATTTTCTCGTTTTGCGTAACAACCACTCTCGCACAGTCTGACAACCCCAAAGCTGAGTTGGGAGTTCAGTTTTCGTTGCTCAATATGGATCGCCTGAGCGGGAAAGCCACGGAGCCCGGAATTGGAGGAAGGTTCAGCTACAATGTAACGAAAAACATCGGTCTTGAAGCCGAAGTGAACTTCTTTCCCCGGCAAGGCAATGGCGCCACTAACCAAGAAGGCGGGCGCATAACGCAAGGGCTGTTTGGCGCGAAAGTCGGAAAGCGCTTTGAGAAGGCAGGTATCTTTGGCAAAGCGCGGCCAGGATTTGTGAGCTTCGGCAACGCGATTCTTAATCGCGATTCAAGAGTTACCACGCTCCAATTCGGCAGGTTAACCCATTTTGCGTTTGATGTCGGAGGGGTTTTAGAGATATACCCATCGCGCAGGGCAGTAGTGCGCTTTGACGTGGGCGACATAATTATTCGTTACGGTCAGCAGAATTTTGTTGATGCGCTCGGTCGATCAAGTGTCAACCAAGCTTTCACAAGACATAACTTACAATTCAGCGCCGGTGTTGGTTTCCGGTTCTAGAAATTCCAAGTTTGAGGCGAAGCCGCGGTTTTCATCCGTGCTCCTTCTTCCCCTTCGGTTTCAGAGTTACGAAAGTCGGCGATGATTTGATTCGGCCCCGGTGGCGGGACCTACCTCCCCAATATCACTTTCGCTCTCTCCCCGCGACGACTGGTGCGCCTTGCCTATGGCTCCACTCGAAGAACGAGCCGTCATACATCACTACGTCGTAGCCGAGATGTTTGAGAACAAAATAAGAGTGCGACGCCTGCGCACCAGTGCGACAGTAAGTAACGATGGTCCGGCCATGCTGCACACCGGCCTCTTCATAGAGCTTGCGCAACTCCGCCGCGGATCGTAACGTCGGATTTTCTTTGCTCGCCAGATTCTGCATCCAGAAGACACTGGCAGCACCGGGGATATGACCGCCTCGCGGCACGCCTTCGCCGGGTATAGTTCCTGTGTAATCGTCAACCGGGCGGGCGTCGATCAATACCACACTTGGAGACGGTACATTCGCCGCTGTCCACGACAGGTCGCGCACGACATCGAAGTTCGTGACTGCATCTGCGCGCACACGCGGCGTGAAAGCCGCCATCTTTGGCTCGACTGTTTGAGTTGAGATAGCGCGCCGTTCTGCTTTCCACTTCTCCAGCCCGCCATTCAATAGCGCTGCCCGCCCACCATGGCCGAGGTAGTCGAGCGTGAAGTAAGCGCGTGCTGCCGACAGTCCGGAATTGTCGCCGTAAAGCACGATGCGCGCGTCGTCGCCGACCCCCAAACGGGCAAAGAGTTCTTGAAGGTCTGCGACCGAAGCGAGTTCGTTCGGCACGCCGTCACGCGTGGTAGTGATCTCGCCCCACCCAACGAAACGCGCTCCAGGAATGTGGCCTTCGTCGTAGTGAGTCCGCGTGCGCGCTACATGCAGAATTACGACCTTGGGATCGTTGAGATGAGCAGCAAGCCATACGGTTGAGACGATCATCTCTGGACGCACGGGAGGAGTCTTCTTCTTTTGATAAATTTTTCCGTGTCCTTCAGGTTGAAAACACGGCAGGAAGAGAAAGATGGCAATTGTGAGCAGCCCGCCCAAAAGCAATTGAGTTCGTGATGAATACCAGCGTTGATGTTCCATCATTTAGAGTCCTCTTAAATGTCTGCATAATCGTAGAACGAGCACTTCTCGATAATAGTCTTTCAAATCTGCTTCCAGTGGCTCAAGCGCCTGACTCTGCCTCGCAGATCACTCTTGACCAGAGTTACTGTGGCGTGGCCTTTCGATCTCTGGCCATCCTCACTACTAAAACCGGACCGGCCACAAAAACAATGGCCAGAGCGGTCCACTGCGCATTCTTCAATCCCAGTGCAATGGTCGGCACGCTGCCCCGCACGAAGAAGATAAAAAACCGAAGAATGCTGAAAAGGATCAGATAAGCGAGGAAGAGCTTGCCGTTGGCAAGCCTTCCGCGTAGTTTGATCAGAACTACAGCGATCACTAGATCACCAAGCAGCTCATAAAACTGATCAGGATGCCGAGGCACGCCATCAGTCGGCGCGTAGCTGTTCGGGTTTGTATAAACCACGCCCCATGGGAGTCGGGTAGGCGTGCCGTAATCCATTCCCGCCAGTCCGCAGGTGGTGCGGCCTATCGCTGAACCGATGGGAATAGCGGGAGCAAACAGATCCGCGACTCGTGCAAAGGATAATTTCTCACGCTTTGTGTAAATGAAAGCCGCCAGGATTGCTCCGAAGAGACCGCCAAAATACGCAAGACCGCCTTCCCAAATCGCGGCGATCCTCCACGGTTGACTAATGTAGCTGCCAGGCTCGTTCTGAACGATGTAATAGAACCGCGCGCCTACAACTGTGCCAATAATGACCCAAATAAGAAGCTCGTCGATCTTTTCGCGCGCGACGTCGAACCGTGGCGCCCAGCGGCGCACCAGCCACCAACCAACGATGAAGCCGAGCGCGACTGTGAGGCCGTACCAATTTATCGGTATCGGCCCCAGATGAGCTATTGGATTCCAATTGATCTCAATCGATTGCATTGGGTTGCCCTAACTCCTCACATCTTTTCGCTCAGGATCCGGCAAGTCAAAATGATCGTACCGCACTCGAGTTTTTACTCTTACCTGCTGATTTCAGATGTCGCGTTTTCTACTTTGGATGACTATGCTAACCTGAGGCATTGTGAAAGCTGCAGCGGTCGAGATTCGTAGTATGAAGAACAGGGCGAGACTCGCCTTTTCGATTGCGCTGGGTGCGCTGGTTCTCGCAGGTACTTTAGTTTTTTCGGCTGGAAAGCTGCACGAACTTGGCGTGAACTCTGTCAGCGCCAAAGTCGCCTCAGCCCGTGTTGTTATCGCCGTTGACGGAATGTACTGCGATAGCTGTGCGGCTGGGATCAAGTCCATGTTGAAGCGAACACCTGGTGTAATTGCCGCAGAGGTAAGTTACAAAGAGAAACAAGCTGTCGTCGATTACGATTCAGAAAAAACCAAGCCTGAGAAGATTGTTGAGGTCATTAACAATTTATTACAAGGCGACTATCAAGAACAAAGCTTGAAGGTTAGGCAACCGTGCGCGCCAGCCACGCGAAGTAAAAAGCCAGCGCCACGAGGGCGACGCCGCTAACAATTTCCGCAACTCTCCGAGCGCGTCCTAAACGCGCGAGCCACGCACCCACAGTTCCGGCAAATAGTCCCAAAAGCAAGAACGGCAGCCCGCGACCAATGGCGTAAGCGAACGAGAGCGCCGCTCCATACATGGGTCGCCCAATGGCCGCTGCAATTGTGAGCAACAGGAACAACGGACCGGCGGACGTGGTAACGGTCGCCACGCTGTAAAGCAATCCATAAAGAAACGCTCCCGCGATTCCTCCCCGCTTATTGATCTCAGGATCAGGAACGTACCGGCGAACGGTTGGTCCAAATATCGCGGCTAGTCCGGCGGCGAGTGAGAAAAGCGCCGCCCCAATAGCGAAGGCTGCCTTCCACCGGGAAAACAATCTGCCGGCAACTGAAGCACCGATGCCGAGCCCAACAAGACTCAAGACCACTCCGACGAAGAATGAAACGGAGAGGAGCACGCCACGTCGTCGTCGATGGCCTTCCGGCGCGCTTTCAACTTGCGATCCTACAAAACTGACGACCCCTACGCCCGCAGGGAGTCTGCACGGTCAAGTGCTGATCGAGAGCAGACCTCCCACGGCTGCGATGGCCAAAGCGATGAGAGGACGTTGTTCGATTGTGCCGGAGAATTTCTCGAAATAGTTAAACGGGTTCATGAATCAATCGGGTGGAGCGAGCAAGCGGGAGGGCCAATGAAGGCCCTCTCGTTCCTCGCAAGTCGCGCGGCAAACGTTAATCACTGTTGCAGCCACAGTGAGGTGCCTTTAGCAGGGATGTGCTTTTTGGCTTACGCAAGCGCCACGCCAACACCAGCGGCGCGAAGTACCTTAGGATCAACGCCGCGATTCGCGCAGCACTCAGCCAGCTTTCCATTGATCACGATGGCCGGTAGCCGTTTCACACCGTACTTCTTGGCCCTTGCAGCCACTCCCCGCGCATTCATGTCATGCACCTTGATCTCGCAAGATTCGCACGCGAGGCTCTGGACTAGCTTTATAGTTTCCTTGCACGTAGAACAGCCTGCGCTAAAAACTTCAATTTGTCGTTTCCGTTTCTTTGCCATTTACTTTCTCTCCTTATCTAAACTCAAACTCTCAAGAATGGGACAGTTGCTGGCAGGACCATTTCCGCAACAACTGTCTGTTAACTGCACCAGAGCCTTCTTCATAGCTCGCAAGTGCTCGACCTTGCCGTCGATATCCTGAATCTTCGACTCTGCGCGCTTGCGCACCTCTGCTCGTGTGCTGCCTGGCGCGATCCGCAAGGCGAGGAGTTCTTTGATCTCCTTGAGCGAGAAGCCCAACTCCTGTGCGCGTTTGATGAATCGAACGCGGCGCACACTCTCCGGCGAGAATTGCCGATAACCTGAGCCTGAACGAGGCGGCTTCGGCAACAACCCGGTCCGCTCATAGTAGCGAATCGTTTGCAGGTTCACACCGCCGCGCTTGGCTAGTTCACTCGTGCTGATGTGGCCGGTTTTATTCATCTGCTGACACTTACACCCTGTACTTAGGTATAGAGTCAAGTGCTCCCGACTCCGTTCAATAAAGCTCGCCTCGTTTGGCTCCGTCTCGTCGCAACGGTAAGATTGTTGGAAAGTAGAAAGGCAATTAGTCCATGAGCACGGCGCAAAGCAGTAGTGCAGCGCTCGCGAGCGAGCAGGCAACCGATCCGGTATGCGGAATGACGGTCAACAAACAGACCGCCGCAGGATCGTTTGAGTACCAAGGCCAAACATACTTCTTTTGCAGCGCTCACTGTCTAGAAAAGTTTCGCGCTGATCCAGAGCGTTTCATCACGGGGGCGCCTGAAGAATCAATCAAACCACACAAGTCAACCTCAATCGGCGAGAGCAAATACACCTGTCCGATGCACCCTGAGATTCGTCAAGACCAGCCGGGATCATGTCCAAAATGCGGCATGGCTCTCGAACCGGTCGCGCCACCAAGGGCACAAACAAAAACCGAGTACACCTGCCCCATGCATCCGCAAATTATCCGTGACCAGCCCGGCAATTGTCCGATCTGCGGAATGGCGCTCGAACCTCGCACGGTAAATTTCGAAGAAGAGGCGAATCCTGAGCTTGTCGATATGAGCAGGCGCTTCTGGGTCAGCGTGATATTGACGGCGCCGCTCCTGGTCATAGCCATGAGCGACTATCTGCCGGGACGTCCGCTTGAGCGGCTCATCTCGATGCAGACGAAAGGCTGGATCGAACTCGCGCTGGCGACGCCGGTAGTGCTTTGGGGCGGATGGCCGTTTTTTGTGCGCGCTTGGCAATCGGTGATGAACCGCAGCCTTAATATGTTCACGTTGATCGGATTGGGAGTCGCAGTAGCGTATGCCTACAGCGTTATTGCCAAACTTTTTCCAGGGATGTTTCCGGAATCGTTTCGCGAGATGGGCATTGTGCCTGTCTATTTTGAGGCTGCGGCAGTGATCACTACATTGGTCTTACTTGGCCAGGTCCTCGAATTGAAAGCTCGCAGCCGCACCGGCGCGGCAATCAAAGCATTGCTTGGTCTTGCTCCCAAGACCGCGCGCCGCATTCGCGAAGATGGAACTGACGAAGATGTTCCACTTGATGATGTACAGCCAGGCGATCGCCTGCGTGTTCGGCCCGGCGAGAAGATTCCTGTCGATGGCGTTGTGATCGAAGGAGCAAGTTCGATCGATGAATCAATGGTCACCGGCGAATCGATCCCCGTGGAAAAGCACCAAGGCGATAAAGTAATCGGCGCAACGGTCAACGGCACTGGTTCTTTCGTGATGCAGGCAGAGCGCGTAGGAGCTGAGACACTGCTCTCGCAAATTGTCCAGATGGTCGCGGAAGCGCAACGCAGTCGCGCGCCGATCCAGAAATTGGCGGATCTAGTCGCCGGTTATTTCGTGCCAATTGTTATCGGAGTTGCGATCGTTACCTTTATTATTTGGGCCACGCTTGGACCTGAGCCGCGCCTGGCTCATGCCCTAGTGAATGCGGTCGCTGTTCTGATCATTGCGTGCCCCTGCGCACTTGGTTTGGCGACTCCAATGTCCATCATGGTCGCGATGGGTAAAGGCGCCACCGCCGGCGTACTCTTCAAGAATGCCGAAGCAATCGAAGTCATGCGTAAGGTCAACACGCTCGTGGTCGACAAAACAGGAACACTCACCGAAGGCAAACCAAAGTTGGTTTCAATTACTACGGCAAACGGTTGGGACGAACAGAAGCTTTTGCGTTTGGCCGCGAGTCTTGAGCGCGCCAGCGAGCATCCACTGGCCGCAGCGATTGTCAGCGGCGCCGAAGAGCGAGGAATTGAATTGGCAACAGTGGAATCGTTTGACTCGCTGACCGGCAAAGGCGTGCGCGGTAAAGTTGACGGTCGATCACTCGCGCTCGGAAACCGCGCGCTGCTCGATGAACTTAAGATAGCGGCTGGGGATCTGATGAACCAAGCTGAGGCGCTACGGACCGACGGACAGACTGTCATGTTCGTCGTTGTTGACAGTAAGATAGCCGGCCTCGTGGGCGTCGCCGATCCCATCAAGAGCACCACACCAGAGGCGATTCGCCAATTACACGAAGACAAACTTCGCCTCATCATGATGACGGGTGACAGTCGCACCACCGGAGAAGCAGTTGCAAAGAAGCTCAACCTGGATGAGGTAGTCGCAGAGGTGCTGCCGAATCAGAAAGCTGAAACAGTTAAGCGCTTTCAAACCGAAGGCCGCGTGGTCGCGATGGCGGGTGATGGCATTAATGACGCTCCCGCGTTGGCACAGGCGGAAGTTGGAATCGCCATGGGAACGGGAACGGATGTTGCCATGAAAAGCGCTGGCGTGACTTTGGTTAAAGGCGATCTTCGAGGCATCCTGCGCGCGCGGCGTTTAAGTAATGCCACGATGCGTAACATCAAACAGAATCTTTTCTGGGCCTTTGTTTACAACGCGCTGGGAGTACCTATCGCTGCCGGTATTCTCTATCCTTTCTTCGGCATCCTATTAAGTCCTATCATCGCCGCCGCCGCGATGAGCTTCAGCTCAGTATCGGTTGTTGGCAATGCCCTTCGTTTGAGACGAGCGCAGCTTTGAAGAGTTCACGTGGAAGGGCAGTTATGCTGTCGCGAAGACCGCATCAGGAATTGTCAGGGCTAAGTTTATGTGACGCTAAGTCTTGACAGAGCATTGCAACGGGACTACGATTCCCCGCCTTTATCAGGTCTCATTTGGAAGTCTGACAGGTAGCCCGAGACTAGCAGCGCTGCTCGATCCTTAATCCTGTCACCGTTATCCATTTTTCGCTGCGCCGGTCTCACGTTCCTGTCTCCATTTCATTTGTTCGAGTCATAAGTGCAGGCCGAATCTTTTCGGCTAATGAGGGAGGCTCATGTTCGCTTCAATATCATGAGTGAAGAAGCAACAGCTCAAGTATTGATCTGCCCAAGCTGTGGAAAGGCTGCGGACGCAGATGCGAAGTTCTGCAAATACTGCGCTAGCGAATTAAAGCATATAGCCGAAGAGTCCTCCGACCGCAATTCAGAGAAACGTGCCTGTCCGGCTTGTGGCGGAGAAGTTGGCGATAAGGCGATCTTTTGCGGCAATTGCGGAGAGACCTTGCCGTTAGTCGCTCCACAGGATGGCTCCGCGTCGGCTGCCCCAAGCGCAACTATTACTCCGAACGCAATCGATGGATCTAAGGCTAGCGAAACAGCCACCCCCACAACCAGTCAGTTCAACGATCTTCCAGCAAAGTCGCAGGTCTTATCGCCTTTACTCATTGTCATCGGCGTAGTCGTTTTGATCGTCATCGCAGTAGTCGGAATTAGCACGATCGTCATATTCCAAAATGTTTCGTCGCAGTCCACGAGTACACCCTTTGTTTCACGAGGTCTCACAACGCAGCGAGCGCAGTCGGCTTTAAGTAGTTGGGTAAAGAGTGGCAGCGTCACCGTGTTGGGTGTGCAAGAAGTCACCTCCGAGAACGCTGCTGTCGCTCAACTGTCGTTCTCAAGTTTCAATTACAAGCTGCGCGATCCAATGTTTGGCGGCCAGAACGATAAGACTTATTCCGGGCCGGGCACGGCGGTCTTTACGCATTACACCGATGGGCGATGGGTGCTTACGAAAGTCACTATCGGACAAGGCTTCGATTCCGTCTGGTGGGATAACCTGAACGTTGAGGCGCGATAGGTAGCATCGAGATTTGAAGCCGCCATCGAATTGAGTATTGGAAATGCCAGAATTCGTCATGAGGTGCTGAATTCGAAACCCTTTAGTTAACGAAAACGGAGAGAGATTAAGAAGGAGTCCCCCAATGGCCAACTATTGCTCAAACTGCGCTACCGCGCTGGAGTTTGACGCGCGGTTTTGTCCCTCGTGCAGCTCGCCCGTTGGAATCACTCACGCGCTGACAACGGAACTGCGCGCCGGGGTGCAGTCCAGTGTGCACTCGATTGTTCATTCACCGACGCTCAGAGTCCCGAAACCGATTTGGGCTGGCGTCATCGAAGTGTTCTGGACCTTCATAGGTGTCATAACGCTGTTGACGGGAGGAATCGGCGCCATAGCTGGAGCGGCCGCCGGAGTTGGACGGAGTCCATTGGGTGTGTTTGGCGCTCAACGGGCCGCCGAGAACGCAGCGGTCTGGCTCCTGTTTGCCTTGCTGCTTTTTGTAGTGAATCTGTCATTTAATCTTCCGCTGATATACGGCTTCTTGACGCACAGAAGCTGGTCCTACGGTTTGTATTTATGGACGATCGGTCCTCTGATTCTCGCGGGTTTGATCTTAAGAATCCTCGCGCCTTCTTCTCAAGAGGTGGAAGCCGCAGTGCCGATGTCCCTCACGGTTCTTTCGGTTCTCGGTTGGATTCTCGGAATCGGTCTTATCGTCTTGCAGGTTGTTTTAGTGCTAAAGAGTAAGGACGAGTTGGTGAATTAGAGCGAGCGCTACCGATCAAGAAGGAGCAATTATGAAGAGCTGTAAACGGTGCAATCTTAACTTTCCAGACAGTCTCAAGTTCTGCGAAGCATGCGGCGGCGCTCTTGTCGAAGTAGCCACTTTGCGCTGTCCTGCATGCGGCGATGCTGTTCAGCCGGGTTGGAAGGTCTGCGCTAAGTGCCGTTCGCCATTGCCATCGGTAGGGACTGGCGACTTATCACAAGCCGTGCAAACACACTCTCAGCAGTCGAGTATTCCAATTGCTCCTCCAGACATGAACGCCACCGCGCGTTTGCCAGAGGAACCTATCACGCGCTCAACGCATCCAGAAAATGTTAGTTCTCAAATTCGTGTTCGCTGCCGTTCATGCAGGAACCTGGTTGATGAAGATTCCGAGTTCTGCGAGTTCTGCGGCGCGAGCATGTTCGAGGATGCTGTGACGACTCGAACTCCTCCGCCACCTCCTGTCCCTCCACAGCCGCCTCCCCAACCCCCAGTGCCGCCGAGTACAGCGTCACAAACGGCGTACAGAGCGTCGGATGATTATCAGCAAACCTATCGTCCGTCTCCGCCACCCACCAGCTACGCGCCCGCACCTCAGCCTTCACCGCCGCCTCCGCCAGCTCATGACAAAACACCTCCTTCACTTTCGATGTTATCGAGCTACGGCACTGAAGAAAATACTGAGCCAGCGTCGTTTCGCTGGTGGCACGGACTGATTCTGTTGGTTTTCTTTCTGGTCGTCGTCGCAGCGGTCGCAGCAGGCGGTTGGTGGTGGTGGTCAAATCGCAAACCGGCGCAGGCCCAGGCGCAGCCTAATAATAATGACAATCAGGCGAATTCTTCGACGTCCGCTTCGCCAAGAAAGCCTGCTCAACTCGCGAATGAAAGTTCCGCAGATAACGATCTTAAGCGGCTCCAGGAAAGAGTGAGTAACGCTAAACCTTCCGATAGCGAGATCCTTACTTCTATTAAGGCCGCAGAGGATAAATACAAAGCCGATTACCGTTTTACGTACGAGCGCGCCAAGCTCTTCAGCAAGGGCTTGATCTCCCATGACGAGGCATTTGATGCGTTGTACGAGGGCGCAGAAAAAGCGATCGACACCGGCAAGAATCAGGAGATGCTCGACGACATGACGTCCAGAAAGGATAGTGATTTTTCACGCTTATCAAGAGGCCATCGCGATTGGGGTGTGATCCTGCAAGCGCTAGGCAGTAAAGACAAAGCTGCGCTGAAGGGACATGTCCATTGAGTTTGTTGGATCGTCCTCTCAATCAAAAGTAAGCACGGCGTCAAACACGTCATCATGAACTTTATTGGCTAAAGATTTGAGCCTCTCAAGCCCCAAACGATGAAGCGTTGCGCAAAATGTGATCTTACCTTTCCCGCCAGTTCGGCCTTCTGCAAAAAGTGCGGCGGGCCGCTTAGTGATGATGAAGTCACCATCCAAGCGACTGCGGAGACCAGCGGTTCTTTGGAATTGACTTGTCCAAACTGCGGCAAGCCCCACCGCGCCAGCGCAGGCTTCTGCAAAGGCTGCGGTAAACCATTAGTCGATCGAAAAGTCAGTGATACAGGCCGCTCCACCGGACAATTAGGCGACACACGAACGGTGCCGCCGACTGTAGCCGCTGGTGCTCCGCCAACAACCCAATCTCCAACCGCAACCTCGTCTCCGAGCACAGACCAGACTGTCAAGTGTGACAAATGCGGAACTCTGAACCAGAGTGGGATGAGTTTCTGCAAGTCTTGCCGAGCACGGATTGGCGCGCATGCGAAGAAGGTAAGAATGAAGAAAGTCGTGGCGGCTGTCGTGATCGGCGCGGCTCTCTTCGTCGTTCTCATTGCGCTAGTTGGTTGGTATTTCTGGGGAGCGAAAGTAACGATAAAAACTGAACCCTCAGAAGCTAAGGTCGCGATTGACGGCAAGGAAGTTGGCACCAGCAACACCTTCGGAATCCTGACCGTTTCCCACATTCGTGCTGGCGAACATATTCTTTCCGTCAAACACGACCGTTACGACGACTTAGAGCAGCCTTTTAAGACAGGCCTTACGGATTTCAGTAAGAACCTAAATGCGAAGCTGAATCTAACAAAGTACAAATTGACCGTTGTTGTCTCGCCTCCTGAGAGCACGATTCTCGTTGACAACGGGGTCACGATCGCAGGCCGGGATGCAAGTGGAAATCCAATAGTAGAGTCGCTTGCGCCAGGTGATCATTCGGTCGTAGTTAGTCACGACGGTTACCGGGATTGGAAGCAGAATGTCACTGTGAATGGAGACACCAAAATTCAAGTCACCTTGAGTTCGGCTCCCGCCTATGACCCAACCTCATCCGATGCAGATAGCGAAATACGAAGCACGCTCGAAGGCTGGGCGCAGAGTACGCGTAATCGTGACGTGGACTCACACATGCGCTATTACTCGGACACGCTTGATTATTACTACAACCGCACTCTGGTTCCTTCTTCGAAAGTTCGTGAGGACAGGGTGCGAGCATTCGCGAAGTTCAGCTACTTGAGCGTGCAGTTGACCAACATGAATGTTCAGTTGGACTCCACCGGCCAACGCGCGACCGTAACGTTCGACAAGACCTTCGACTTCCGAGGCGACAACAACTCTTTCTACAACGGTTCAGTGCAGGATCAGTTGACGCTGACGAAACTCGGGGGAGCGTGGCTAATCACCGGTGAGAAGGAGTTAAAGATTTACTACGTGAACAAGTGAAAGCGCGGTTTGGCACAATCGAGGATGAAGAACATTTTGTCAATGGCTATTGCGGTCGCTCTCTGGCTCGCATGTATTTTCGGTTGCGTCGCTCCTTCAGATAGAAGAACTTCGTCACCATCCGCTAACTCCGGTCCCGATTCGTTCGAGCTTGAGTTACTCTCGTATCGCGGGGAACGCTCGTACGACTACCTGATCGCTGAAGGTCAAGTAAGAAACATCTCCGGCGAAAAGCTGCAAGGAGTGATGGCGGTGGCCGAATGTTACGACGGCGGCGGGAATTTAGTTACCTCTGAAGATGCCGTCCTTGAATATGAACCAATAATGCCGGGCCAAACCTCGCCATTTAAGGTCATGGTTCGTGACAATCCGTTAATCAAAACCTTTCGGGTAAACTTCAAGCATATCTTTGGTGAAACGATTCCGTATAAGGATTCAACCTCTACAGAGACACCAAAAAGAAGAAACAAGAAGAAATGATGGATCAAGCAGCACTCATTGAGCTAATTAACCATTACAAGGCCGACCCGGAATCCGTCTATAACACCTGGTTTGTTGGCGGAGCAGAGAGAATGAAGGCGTTCCGCTCAATCAAGCGCGGTGTGCGGGATACGGTGGAATCCATAGCCGCGGGAACGTTTCCCAATGATTTCAAAGGCTCGCCGCTTGAAGTCGTGATGACTGCGATCACCGAACAGAAGCAGGTGTTCGAGGGCGCAGCGCATGCTTTCTTCTGGAAGCCAAAGATGCGCATCCCTGATATCTACGAAAGTGAGGATAACAAGCGCCGGTTCGGTTCGTTCTTACAAGCGTGCTTAACGGCCACGCGTGAAGACCAACTTCTCTCGGAGATTCAACGACTCGCTGGCGCACAGATAAAAGGTTTGGGTCCAGCCGTCGCGAACATACTTTATTTTCTGCACCCGACTTTGATGCCACCGTTTAATACGGCAATGCTAAACGGCTTCAACGCACTCTTCAGTGACAAGAAGAAGCTCGGATCGTGGGACAGCTACCTTCAAATGCGGGATCAGATTATCGAAACCAATGGCCAAGTCAGCGGTTATCTGTCTAAGGATCTTGGCGCGTTCGCGGGGTTCTTATTCGAGATCGGCACAGGCCGCATTGTGGTTTCCGGTAATGCCGATGCCATCCTGAAGTTGGAAGCAGCCAAAGTAGAAAAGGCCGCGCGGATTAGACATAAAGAAGTCCAGGAGGAGCTGCACGAAGAGTCAGAGCATACTCAAATGCAGTATCTGCTCATCAAGATCGGACGCGCCCTCGGATATGACGTTTACGTCGCCCGCAACGATCGGCATCGCACGTGCGAGGGCGAGTCGTTCGCGATGCTCACCATTCCTGAGCTGCCCCTGCTTGATTGCGATCCGGAAGTAATGGACACCGTGCGGCTCATAGACGTTATTTGGCTGCGTCCTGATTCGCGAGAAATCGTTAGCGCGTTCGAAGTAGAGAAAAGTACTTCGATTTACTCTGGCATTCTGCGGCTGGAGGATTTGTCGCGGTCAATCCCGGACTGTGCCTCCCACTTCTATCTGGTTGCTCCTGACCGTCGAGAAAAAGAAGTGATGGCTCAGCTTGCGCGTCCTGCATTCCGTAATGACCTTGAGGCAATGCGGCTTTCGTTTATTCCTTTCGACGATCTACAATGTCACTGTGAAGCGATGTGCAAGTTCGGTGAGGACCACACCGTAATGCGGAAGATTGCTCGGAACAGGCCATCGTTATAATTCGACTGCCTAGCCAAGAAACTGTAGAACGCATTGCCATTTCCTTTCATCTGATCTCAAACGTCAATGTCGCCCACTTTGATTCGTAATTCAATCCTGCCTCACGAGACGGTTCCATGTGGATCAACTTCACGAACCACTTGCCGGCGCTCGCCAACTTGAACCGCGCGATCCCTTTCGCGTCGGTGCGCGCGTTGATCGAGTTCAGCTTGCCATCCCTCGATTCCCAACCCGCGATAACGAACGGATTCGCGAGCGGTCGTCCGTCCAGCAGACAAATTACGGAGATTGTCTGTCCGACCTTAAGAGAATATGGATTCTGCTGCGGAATGATCTCAACCGGATAGTTCAACGGGCCTTTGTAATCGTCACTGAGCTTGTCGCCCACTTGAAATACCGCTCGCACATGTTTGGAATATCGCTCCCGCGCGTCCTTGCCTAACTCGTTATTCTTCGTTCGCGCGGCGAGAATGTCCGGGCGGCCGTCCTCTTTAAGATACTCATTGAAGTCTGCGGCTTTCAGAGCAATTTCTCTTGGCTTGGTTGAAATCCCGACAAGGTAAGTCCCAGGGCTGCCAGTTTGAAGCTCCATTACTGAGGTCTTCTCTTCCGTGCGCCACCCGACTGAATCAGCGCTCGCAGCCATCAGACCAGGCCCGTGAAGGCTCAAGCCAGCGAGTCGTTCACGCGTAACAGCGCCTTCACTCGTTTGAAAAGTGCCATTCAGCACCCGCACGACTGCTTTCGAGTTGGGTTGAAGGAAATACGAGTCCAACTTAAGAAAAAGATCATGGGCTTGCGCCGCAACCATTATGAGCAAGAGTGCTACAAATCCAGCGATAGCTTTACGGATCATTTACGGGTTCCTTTCGTGGTACTCGCAAAGTTCTAAGATCTCAATCGTTGCAAGGCTACTCCTGCTTCGGTGACGGCGCTGGAGCGGGCGCGCGACGCGGCGCGCTTGAGTGCCAATGCACAATTCGCCACTGACCGTCGCGCTGTTCAAGCACCGCTGTTCCCAGGCCTCCGCCATCAACGTGACGCTGTTGTCCGTTGCTCATCATGTCAGCCGAAATTGTATATTTGAACGTAGCCCAGGCAGTCTTGCCGGCAACATGAATCTTCATATCGCTGAACGCGTATTTCGTGTTCTTCATCTCGCCCATTTCCGGAAACAGATGATGATCGCGGTAGTCCGCCCAGCCATAGTTAGCGTGCCCGCTCTCGAAAACTGTCAATGACTCGTCGTTGACCCAGACTTTCGTCGCCTCGGCGGTATCATTCTTCTCAAAACTCGCGGCACTTCTGAGTAACACATCACGGACGGCTGCTTCATCGGACTGAGGAGAAGCGGAGGTCGAGCGATATTTCGCGGCAAGTCCAATGCTAATGGCCAACGCTATGAGAGCGAGTGGCATGATGCGAAGGTTGGGGCGGTCTATTGATTTCACAGTTCTGTCTCCTTTTCAGTTTTCGACATTGTTTGATCTAGAACGACGGCCTACTCCGATAATGAAATCCCCAAAGAATCTTTCGACCAAATTTTCACCGACGACAATGCCATGTCGTTCAAGCTCGGCAACAAATTTCTCCTTATTGAACCAGTGCTGAGATTGCGGGTGTTCCAAGAATGTTCGATAGAACCAGCGCCCCAGCGCGTGCTCAGTCACCTCTTCGAAATAGAACTTGCCTCCGGGTTTCACCACACGAGCTATTTCAGCCACAGCGTCTTTCCAGTTCGGAATGTGATGAATGATGGCGAAATCAAAGACCGCATCAAACGAAGCGTCAGGCTCGTCAATCGCCGCGCCATCCCCGACATAAAGCTTCAGGCGATTCGGCAGGTATCGAGCTAGTCGCCTTCTCGCCTGATCAATCATGTCCGGATCAAGGTCAAAAGCATGGACTTCACCCGCACCGAACCGTTCGAAGATGATTTCAGTACCGACTCCTCGGCCACAACCGATTTCCAAGACGCGCTTTCCCGCAACACGTCCTCCGAGACGTCGCAATAGCGCGGCTTCGTAGCGCCTCTGCAAGACGGCCCGCGCGGGATTGTTCATCAACGCCTTCTCGATCGCGTTTAGCTTCATTGCCTATGCTGACGACGATTGCGTCAATGAACTCTGACTCGATTGACCTGTTCGATAAGCTCCATCGGGTTCGCGATAGGTTATGAGCAGCAGTGCGGCGACAAACAACATAGCGATCCAAGGGTAAGCAAGCCACTTGTGTCTTCGCTGCCACAAAACCTCGGCCATTTTGAGCAAGCCCGCCAAAACTATGACTGCACCCTGATACCGGTGGTTGACGACTGACTCTGCAACCGCTTCCGGTGTCCCATATTCAGTATGAACGAAAAGCAGCAACCCAATGGCGATGAAAGCCGCGGGCGCAACAAATTTCCGCAGCTTAGTTTGCAGCAGCTTTGTGCGATCCAAGACTTCGGCAAAGCCGGCCGCCAGTAAGAGAAGCGCCATCAAGAAGTGTTCCCGCTGCTGTGGATCTCTTATGACCAGATTCCAGGTGGTGCCAATGCCTCCAGGTCCACGCTGCAATAGTATGTAGGCCGGCAGAAACACTCCCGAAATCAGAACCAGTCCGGGCCAAAGATATTGCGCGCCCTTCGACTTCAGGTAGTCGAGCGCTTGTAATAAAGCAATAAGGGCGACGATCGCGAACATCGCCCCCTCGATCCAGTGTGCGAGATTAGAGGCCCATTGAAGCTGCTCGGGTGTCTGAAGCGGTCCCATCAACAGTTCCCTCTCTTGATCTACCAATCTGAAAAGAAAAGCATCTTACATATTCAAGTCGGCGCGGGTTTTGAGAACCTGCAAAATGTGGCCGCGCGAGATAACTCCATCGAGCTGGCCGTCGCGCACCACAGGCAATTGATTCACGTCCTCGCGC
>JAJPKD010000142.1 GCA_021323895.1 Acidobacteriota bacterium
CGCGATGGACATAGTGGGGTGTCTGCGTCGAACTCCACAGCGTCAGCTTCTCATCCGGATCGAAGTAAGCGACCGCGGCATGCTGCTCCATAGGCAGATGCGTGTTGCCCTCGTAAAAGAACGTGTCTTCGCGAATCAGATCGGCTTCAGCGAACCCTTCATCAATATCACCAAATTCGAGCGAGACCTTCTTGTGAACGTTGCCGCCATCGCCATAGTCGTGAATGCGAGGCTCGTCAACCAGCAGACCTTCCTCGATCGAGGTGATTGTTTGCAGCCGCTCGTAGTCGACTTCGATCAAGTTCATCGCGTCGAAGGCAACGTCTTCATCGATGGCTGCGACCGCCGCGACTGGATCGCCAACGAAACGCACTTTATCAACGCACAGCGCGTGTTCGTCCTGACTGACGGGAAGAATGCCGTACGGAATTGGAAAGTCTTTTCCGGTTAGAACCGCGAACACGCCGGGCACGGCAAGAGCTTTCGACACGTCGATATTCTTGATTAGCGCGTGCGGTTCGTGGCTCCGGAGAATCTTGCACGCGAGCATGCGCGGCAGAACAATGTCATCGGCGAACTTGGTCTGGCCGGTACACTTCGCGCGCGCATCGACCTTACGAAAGGGCTTGCCGACTACGTTGAGTGGTTTCCCGTTATTGCCGTTTGTTGCCATTTAGAAATTCGGCCACAGATGAACACGGATCTGCACAGATCAGAAAAACGAAATGTTAAGACGCTTCCATTCCTTCCTATCTGTGTTATCTGTGTTCATCTGTGGCTGCTCCTATTCAATTCCATACAAACTCGCGCGCGGCAATTCCATCTCTTCCCCGCGCATTCTCGCCGCCGCCAGTTCAACGGCTTCGTAAATCTTGATGTAGCCGGTGCACCGACAGAGATTTCCTGACAGAGCCTCTTTGATTTCGTCGCGCGAAGGCTTTGGCGATTTTTCGATCAACTCTTTCGCGGCCAGCAAGAATCCCGGCGAGCAATAACCACTCTGCGCCGCGCCTGTGTCAGCAAAGGTATCCTGCAATGGATGCAGCTTTCCATTCTCAGCCATGCCTTCGATGCTCATGACTTCGCGACCTTCGGCATCAAGGCCCAACATCAGACACGAAAGAATCGATTTACCGTCAACCAGCACTGTGCACGTTCCGCATTCGCCCAACTCGCATCCGTGCTTCGTGCCGGTCAGACTCAAGTCTTCGCGCAGTACTTCGAGGAGAGTCTTGTGCGGCGCAAATGCAACTTCCGTCTGTTCGCCGTTAAGCGTGAATGAAATGTGTGCTTTTTGATTCATCAACTAGGCGTTCGCGCCAACCTGTTTTTCTGTCCCACCCAAAATGACGTTGTCGATCAGCCGCGTCTTGCCGATGAACACTGCCAGGGACAAAACCGCAGGCCGATCATCGACTCTCTCGATCTCGTCAAGCGTCTCTGCGTCGTTGATGCTGACGTAATCGATGCGCGCCAACGGCTCTTTCGCAATCGACGAGCGAACGATCTCAGCCAAGCGCGATGCGGTGTGCTCACCTTCGTTGTATGCCGCGCGCGCCCTCGTCAACGACCTAATCAAAACTGTCGCTGCCTGTCGCTCCGCATCATCAAGATACGCGTTCCGCGATGACAGCGCCAAACCAGACTCTTCGCGCACGATGGGCAATACAACTATCTCAGTATTGAAACCCAGGTCAGCCACCATGCGCTTGATCACGATCGACTGCTGCGCATCTTTTTGGCCAAAGAAAGCAAAGTTCGGCCGCACGACATTCAGCAGAATCGCCACGACCGTCGTTACACCCCGAAAGTGTCCCGGGCGCGAGGAGCCTTCCAGCTTGTCGGTCAAACCTTCTACAGTGACGTAAGTCGAAAACCCAGGCGGATAAATTTCTTCGACGGTCGGCGCGAAAACGTAATCGACGTTGTATTCGGCGAGCAAACCAGAGTCGCGCGTCAAATCTCGCGGGTACGCGTTGAAATCTTCCGAAGGCCCAAACTGCGTCGGATTAACGAAGACGGAAACCACCACGACGTCGCACAACGCGCGCGCTTCGTGAATCAGGCTGAGGTGACCTTCGTGCAGCGCGCCCATCGTCGGCACGAAACCGATCGTGCGGTTTTCTTCGCGGCGCAACTTCCGCGCGACCGACATCATGCGCTTGCGACGATTGATGATTTCCATAAAAAGCAGGTCAGTGGTTAGTTGTTAGTGGCCAGTAGCACGCTGAATCAGGCGAGCAACTGACTACTAACTACTGACAACTGACCGCATCTAAATCTACTTAGTGGCTTACTTCTTCGTCTCGATCTTCAATTCTTCCGCGGCTTCCGCCGGCAAGCCATAGCTTTCGGCATCTGAAGGATATGTTCCGCTGCGCACATCTTCCGCCCAGTGCGTGACCGCGTCGGTGATCGTCTCGCGCAGGTTCGCGTACTCGCGTACAAAGCGCGGCAATTTTCCGAATGCCATTCCCAGCAGATCGTGAAAAACCAAAACCTGGATGTCGCAATGCACGCCGGCGCCGATGCCAATCGTTGGCACCTTTACGCTCTCGGTGATCATCTGCGCGATTTCGCGCGGCACAAGTTCGAGGACAATCGCGAAGACGCCTGCATCTTCCAACGCATACGCATCATCGAGCAGACGGCGCGCGGCATCGGCAGTTTTTCCCTGGACGCGATACGCGCCGAGTTGATTAATCGATTGCGGCGTCAAACCGATGTGACCCATCACCGAAATTTCTTCGTGCACGAGACGCTTCACGAGCCGTACGCGCTTCTGTCCGCCTTCGAGTTTGACCGCCTCAGCTTCGCCTTCCTTCACCAGTCGCAACGCCGCGCGCACTGTGTCATCCGCGCCCGTGTGAAACGATCCGTACGGCATGTCGGCGACGAGCAACGCGCGCTCAACACCGCGGCGCACCGCTTTGACGTGAATCAAAATCTCGTCGAGCGTCACCGGCACAGTGTTGCCGTAACCGAGCACCACATTGCCGAGACTGTCGCCGACCAGAATGATGTCGATGCCGGCTTCATCAACAATGCGAGCAGTCGGATAATCATAAGCCGTCAGGCAGACCAACTTCTCACCGCGCTCTTTGCTTGCTCTCAGCGAAGGCGCGCTGACTTTTTCCGGACGTTCGGGTTTGAGGTATGGCATTTATTTGCTCTCGCAATTTGTGGCTGGAACTCTCGAATTATAGGTGAGCGATTGCAGCGCCGCAACCGCTAGTCTTTGATGCAGCCAGAGCACGTCGCTATAATTCCTTAACAATTATGGCAATCAACCTGAATGGCCTGCTGCTGCCGACAACAACTCCGTTCATGTCGAGTGAAGAAATCGACCTGCATGGACTTACATCCAACCTCGACAAGTGGAATCGCTGTGGCGTTACAGGTTATGTCCTGCTCGGTTCGACCGGCGAGCGCGTGAATCTCGACGAACGCGAGTATCTCGAAGTGATCGAAACCGCACGACGGGCTGTGCCTGATTCATTGTCGTTCATCGTGGGCGCAGGACAACAGAGCACACGCGGCACGATCGTCGAGATTGAACGCGCAGCGAAGGCAGGTGCCGAAGCGGTACTCGTCATCACGCCAAACTATTATCGATCGGCGATAACGCAGGAGGCCTTGATTAACCATTACACTGCGGTGGCCGACGCTTCGCCGATTCCAGTCATTCTTTACAGCATGCCGGATTTGACGGGCATCAAGATCGAGCCTGAGACTGCCGCGCGTTTGAGTGCGCACCAAAACATTATCGGCATGAAGGATAGTTCAAACGATACGCCGATGTTTCGCAAAACTGTCGGCATGGTCGCCGATGATTTCGCGATGATGATTGGCAATGGGACTGTTTTTAACGAATCGCTACAAGCCGGAGCGCGCGGGGGAATTCTGGCGGTCGGCTGTTGCGCGCCGCAGATTTGTCTGGAGATTTATCGCGCCGTGCAGGCCGGTGAACTTGACCGCGCGGCGTCGTTGCAGGAGAAACTTACGCCGCTCGCGCGCGCTGTGACGAAAACTTACGGCATCGGCGGATTGAAAGGGGCGATGGAGACGGCCGGTTACGTCGGTGGCGCCGTGCGCGCGCCGTTGCACGCGCCAAGTGAAGAAGCGCGCGCTGAGATTCGAACTTTTCTAAATGCCGCGAGCGCCGCGATCAGCGAACCATTAGCCAAAGTGTCGGAAGCCCGACCGTAAGGGAGGGCGGTCGGCGACAACGAATCGCTCGATGGATCATGCCCTCGCTAACGCTCGGGCTTCTGACACCTAGCACTCGCATCACTCACCGCGTAAAATGCTCCAACGAGGAGCATCGCCAACTTGAGCATCGCTGAAACCGCCTGTCACGCCACACCTGAACAAGCCGGACTCCGCGTTGAGAGACTTCCATTCGATGGAATTCCCGGGCAAAGCAAGCTGTTTCTCGATTACCTGCGCGACCCAACCGCGCTGCGACATTTCTATCCCGAAGCGGTAAAGAGTCACTTCGATCTGATCGAGCGGCGTGACCGTGTGCTGGCGAATCACAAAACTGATCGAGGTGCGCTGTGTGATGCACTGGAGCGTCTGAATCGCGGTTGGGGCGCGAGCGAGCAAACCATCGAGCATATTCAGACGCTGCGCGAATCAGATTGCATCGCGGTTGTTTCAGGCCAGCAAATCGGATTGTTCGGCGGTCCGCTGTACACGATTTATAAGGCGCTGTCGGCGATCAAACTCGCTGATTGTCTGGCGCAACGCGGCATCAAGACCGTGCCGGTGTTTTGGATCGCGACCGAAGATCATGACTTCGCCGAAGTCGCCTTCGCTGAGTTCATCAACCGCGATTGCAGATTGAGTAATGTCTCCGTCGCGAATGAAATTCACCGCAAGGGACTGCCGGTTGGCCACGCGATTCTCGACAACTCAATCGAACGGACCATCGATGAGCTGCTGCACGCTCTTCCCCAGAACGAATTCAGTGCAGAACTCGCGGCGCTCGTTCGCGACAGTTACCAGCCGCAAAGAAAATTCGGCGACGCGTTCGCTGCGATCTTGACGAAGCTAACAAGCGAACGCGGATTAATTCTGCTCGATCCACTCGATGCGGAATTGAAGCGACTGGCCGCGCCCCTATATGCCGAAGCAGCTCGGCGTGCGCCGCAAATCGCCCAGGCAATCTTTAATCGCAGTCGCGAATTGGTGGAAGCGGGCTATCACGCTCAGGTGACGCCATCCGAAGATTCTTTTCCGCTCTTTCTGCACGATGAAAATGATGCGCGTCACGCGCTGACACAAACCTCGACGGGTAAATTCCGAACGAAAAGCAACGGCAATGAATATTCAGCCGATGACCTTGCCGATTTGGCTTTGCGTGAACCTAGACGTTTCAGCCCGAACGTAACCCTGCGCGCTGTGGTGCAGGATTACCTGCTGCCGACAATTGCGTACTACGGTGGCTCGGCCGAGATCGCTTATTTTGCGCAAACCTCAGAGGTTTACCGCATCCTCGATCGACCCGTAACCCCGATTCTGCCACGCGCGAGTTTGACCTTCGTCGAGAAGCACACGGGGCGATCGCTCGACCGTTACGGCGTGACATTGACAGACTTCTTTGAAGGAATCGATCACATCATGGCGCGTGTTGTCGAAAGATATTTGAGCAAAGAGACCGCAGAAACTTTCAATCACACGACGCAAACATTCAATCAGGAACTCGATACTCTGCAGAAGCAATTGCGCCGAGTCGATCCGACTCTGGCTGACGCACTCGACAAGGGCCGGCGGAAAATCAACTATCAGATCGACGGTCTGCGCACGCGCTTCAATCGCGCTCAGGTTGCGCAGGACGAAGCAGTAAATCGACAACTTCAGCATGCGTTCGATCTGCTTTACCCGCAGAAGTCCCTACAGGAACGTCACCTCAGCGTCACGTCATTCATGGCGCGGCACGGACGCTATTTTGTTGATTGGATTTTCGATGCGATTGAACTTGAGTCGAATGATCACCGGATTGTCTATCTATAACAATGTCGAAGATCCGCGTACTCCCCGATCACATTTCCAATCTCATCGCGGCCGGCGAAGTGGTCGAGCGACCGGCTTCCGTGGCGAAAGAACTGGTCGAGAACGCGATCGACGCCAGCGCGACACGGATTGTTATCGACGTCGAGTCCGGCGGCAGGCGTCTGCTGAAGTTTACTGACGACGGCGAAGGCATGTTGCGGGATGATGCGATTCTCGCCTTCGAGCGACACGCCACTTCCAAGATCAGCAAAGCCGAAGATCTCGCCGCCATCGGCACTTTTGGATTTCGCGGCGAAGCTTTGGCTTCGATTGCCTCGGTCGCGCGCGTCGAACTCATTACCTGCACTGAAGACTCATCGGCTGCCACACGCGTCGTCATTGAAGGCGGGCGCATGCGCGACGTGAAAGATGCGGCGCATCCGCGTGGCACAACCATCGGCGTGCGCGATCTTTTCTTCAACACGCCGGCGCGACGAAAGTTCCTGAGGTCGGAAGCGACCGAGAGCTATCACCTGACGAACCTCGTTACGCATTACGCGCTGGCGCATCCGGAAATAGCTTTCACGTTGACGAACAACGGTCGTGAAACGATTCGCGTCGCTCCGGCGAAGGATTTACGCGAACGCGCTTATCAAATCTTCGGCGCGCAATTTCTGGATGGATTGTTGGAAGTGAACAACGTGTCAGATTCGGGATTTGTGTCAGAACCGGGAGCGGTAGCGACCGGATCGAGTGAGACCTCGACGTTAGAACGAACCTTCCAGCCATCTCGAATCGCTCACGTACGCGGCTTTGTCTCCGCGCCGCGCGAACGTCGCACTTCACGCGATGCGCAGTTTCTCTTCGTCAATGGCCGGTTCGTGCGCGATCGTTTGATTGGCCGCGCGCTATCAGAAGGCTATCGATCAATTCTGCCACATGGAGTTTATCCCGTGGCGCTGCTATTCATTGACGTCCCGCTCGAGGAAGTCGATGTAAACGTGCATCCGGCGAAAACTGAAGTTCGTTTTCGTCGCGCCGCCGCGGTTGCTGACGCTGTGCGCGAAGCTGTGCGAAACGGATTGGCGAGCGCTGGTTATGCGCCGGCAACGGAGATACGCGGCACGACCACCGTCATCGATGAAGTTGGCGAAGACGCCGAGGCGCAGAATGTTGAGCTGCCTGCAATGCCGGCGGAAACTCGAATGGAAACCGCGCGGACGCAGACATTTGGCTTGCGACCGCAGCCGCAGCAGGAGCGAATCGCTTTCGCGACAGCGCGGGCGCAAGAGCTGCCCGCCTCTGAGACGTCGCTGAGACCTCCCGTGCCACCAGTGCCTGGCGGGGTCGCACCCGCTGAATCAAAGCCCGCCCTGATTCAATCCGAAGAGATCTTCACGGCAATCGAACTTTCCAAAACCGAAAGCGAGATAAAGGCGTTTCCCGATCTGCCGCCGCTCGATTCCGCGATCAAGTTTGTGCGCGAGGTTGCAGTTGAATCCTTATCGGCAAACATTCGCCCGCTCGGTCAATTGGATGAAAGCTTTATCATCGCTACGGACGATGAAGGCTTGCTGCTGATCGATCAGCACGTCGCACATGAACGCGTGCTGTTCGACAAATATCGCGCGCTCGAATCCTCGCTCAAACCCGAATCGCAGCAGATGTTGATTCCCGAAACATTCGACCTCACGCCGGCGCAAGCCTCCGCGTTCGACACGATCGCGGAGGAACTGGAAAGCTACGGATTCGAACTGATGAGACTGTCGGGACGAACCGTTGCGATCAAATCAGCGCCGGCGGACTTACCAGCGAGCGAAGCGCGAAATGTTTTATCGGAAGTTCTCGACACGGTCGATGCCGAGAGGCGCGGCGCGACCCGTGCAACCTTGCGCGATGAGATCGCTGCTTCCCTCGCCTGTCACGCAGCGATCAAAGTGAACATGCCACTCGCCCCTGAGAAGATGCGTTGGCTTATCGATCGGCTGCTACTGACTTCGTCGCCGACGACTTGTCCCCATGGACGACCGGTGATTTTGAGGTTAGCTACGCAGGATATTTTGAAGGGATTCCACAGAACTTAGTTTTCAGTTTGCGGTTTTCAGTTTTCAGATGGGTTCTAGGTCTTACAAAGACTTGGTTGTTTGGCAGAAGAGCATCGCTTTGTGCAAACTCGTCTATGTAACCTGCGAGTCGTTTCCCAAGAGCGAACTTTACGGGCTAGCTAGTCAAATGAAGCGCGCTGCTGTTTCAGTGGCTTCAAACATCTCTGAAGGACAAGCACGTCAGCATCTCGGTGAGTTTCGTCAGTTCCTGGCAATGGCTAGTGGTTCGCTAGCAGAATTGGATACGCAACGAATCATTACCGAAGAACTTGGCTTGATTGATCGCGCGCGAAGTACTGAACTCGATGGCGCTATCACCGAGATTCGAAAGATGCTGTATGCATTAAGCGCTAAGGCTCAATCGGCCGGCTGAAAACTTAAAACCGACAACTGAAAACTACTCGTGCGCCCACGGCAAACTCTTCAAGCGCCATTCATCGTTCGGAAACTTCTCAGCCAATTCAGTCGCCGCAGTACCTAACGAAGTGTGATCGTTCGTCGCTTTGTACTTGCACACATCGCGGAAATAGATGGCTTCGGCAGCGACGGCCAACGTCCCGTAGAGATTGGCGACATCTGCATAAATCTGCTGGGCATCGGCAAACTTCTTGTGCATAAAGAGCACGCGCGCCCGGGCCATCTGCAAACGCGCGCGAAACCAATCCTTTGGCAGGTAGCCTTCGATGCGGTACCGCTCGGCCCCCTCTGAATCCATAACCAGGATGGTCGGCGTCCAGACGGCTTCGAATCGTTTGAAGTAGGCAGGATGCTCTTTGATGTGAGCTTCGAGCGGAACGAAGTTTTGGTTGATAAAGTCCGCGATTTCCTGATCCGAATATGACTCGGCTTCCAGCCGAGCACATGCGCCTCAAGCAGGCGCGGCGGAGAAATCAATCAGCAGAGGTCTGTTTTCGGATTTTGCCTGCTCCAGAGCAGCGTCGGCATCTTTGATCCAATTGACGAGCATAGTTCCTCCTCAAGTTCGAATTTGGGGATCTCAACTTTCAGGGGACAACCAATTATCACGCGTTGCGAAATAACTTACAACGCGTCGAGGGTTCGGATGAAGAGTTCAACGTCAAGCAAATTCGGCAGCAGCGCATCAGGCTCGCAGGCGCGCAACTGATCTGCCGAATGAATCCGACCCGTCGCCACCGCCACCACGCGCGCGCCGAAATGCCGCGCGCAAGCGACGTCGTTCGGTGTATCGCCAATTACGATGAACTGCTCGGGAGATAAGTTCGCCTTGAGATGATCGTTGATTCGCTGCGCAGCGAGCGCGGGAAGATCGCGCCGATCGAATGATTCGTGCCCGAACGCTCCGGGCAAGGTGAAGAACTCAGCCAGACCAGCGGCTTGAACTTTCAGGTGCGCGGCCGGCTCGATGTTTCCGGTCAAGAGCGCTGACTGATAACGCGGATGATCATGTGCCGCTTGCAAAGCTTCGCGCGCGCCGGGAATCGCTTCGATAACGTGCGCACCGTTATCGACAGCAATTTTCATCTGCTCTATGTAAGACCGGACTAAATCGTCTTTACGCGCGGTGATGTGTTCGCGGGTGATGCCCGCGGGCCGCAAGGCTTCTTCAACAATCTGCAGATCGGTCATGCCCGAGACGACCATCTGATGCAGAGAACCGGACGTGCCAAAGATCGATTCGAGCATCGGCGCGGTGTAATCCTTGTAACTCCCCAACCGCCTTGCTCGCACGAGCGTGCCATCGAGATCCCACAACAAGACGCGGAGATTGGGGGACACGGAGATGGTGAGACCCTCTTCGCTGACAGATTTTCTCCCCGTCTCCCTGTCTCCTTGTTTCCCCGTCATGCTCTTCACTCAATCACCGCCAGCACATCGCCACCATTAACTGTTGCGCCTACTTCGACATTCAAAGCTGTCACAGTTCCAGCCTTCGGCGCTTTCATTTCGTTCTGCATTTTCATAGCTTCGACGACGATGATGCCGGCGCCGGCTTCGACTTGGGCGCCCGATTCGACGAGTACCCTTACGACCTTGCCGGGCATGGGCGCGAGGATGCGCGCCGCACCATCCGCATGAGCGCCGGCACCCGCAGCGCCGCGCAGCCGTTTTGGATCCGTCAGCGTAACGCTAAACCGATTCGGGCCAATGAAAACATCGACGGCTTCTCCCGATTTGGGCTGACCTTCAACGCGACAATCGAACACCGCACCATCAGCGTTGAGAACGTGCGAGCCTCCAGCCCTCTGCAGACTTAGTTCGTAGTTGCGGCCACCAATCGTGGCGAAGACACGATTACCTTCACGTCGCACATCAACGTCAGTCGTCTCATCCCCAATTGCGGCGTGAAGCTTCATGTTTGCACACCTCTTGTCACGCGCGTCTGATTTACGGCCGTCGTGCGACCGGCGACCTTCCACTTGCTTTGCGGTGGCTGATGGCTACTCGAGCCGACGCGCTGAGCATCAACGTAAGCGAGGGCAGCAGCGATGATGGCAATATCACGTTGCAGGCTGGACGCCTGCGAACCGCCCGCAAGATGCGAGCGCCCCCGACGTTCGTTGAAGCGCGGGATGAAGCCCGTATCCAGCTTTGCGTCGATGAACTCCTGATCGCGGATGATCTCGCGAAAGAACGGGAGCGTCGTTTTGATTCCGACGACTGCATACTCGTCCAAAGCGCGGCGCATGCGATCGATCGCTTCTTCGCGCGTGCGCCCCCAGGCGGCCAGCTTTGAAATCATCGGGTCGTAGTGAATCGAGACCTCATCGCCAGCGGTGACGCCGCTATCATCGCGAATACCAGGTCCATTCGGCACGCGCAGAAAAGTGATGCGGCCCGGCGATGGAAAGAAGTTGTTGTCAGGATCTTCGGCATAGACACGACATTCGATCGCGTGGCCATTCCATCGCACATCTTCCTGTGTAAATGACAAGGGATCGCCAGCCGCGACGTTGATTTGCTCACGGACTAGATCCAAACCGGTGACGAGTTCAGTAACCGGATGCTCGACCTGCAAGCGCGTGTTCATCTCGAGAAAATAAAACTCGCGCGTCACATCGGAAAAAAGAAACTCGACGGTGCCGGCCCCGACGTAGTTCACCGCGCGCGCAATCTTGATCGCCGCTTCACCCATGCGTTGACGCAAATCCGAATCGTTGATTGGGGATGGGCATTCTTCGATAACCTTTTGATGACGACGCTGAATCGAACACTCACGCTCGCCGAGATGCACGTAATTGC
>JAJPKD010000141.1 GCA_021323895.1 Acidobacteriota bacterium
GCAAATCCCACGCGCGCCGGCGCCGCAGCTCAACCTGCTGCGAGATGTTCACAAAGGTCGAACCATTCTTTTCTTCAAATTTCAGCGAATAGCGAAACAGGTTCTGAGATTCGTTCGGCGCGGGCGACCACTCGATGGTGTCGGCCCGCGGCGAGGTTTCATGGACCGGAAACGAAAAGCGCACGTGGCCCACGGGCGTGTCGGTGGCGATGGTCCAACGAGCAATGCCGCTCGGTTCGCGCCGAATCTCTTCGACACCGCCCAGCATGTCGGCAATGTTGGGTAGTACTGAAAAGAAGTTTTTCACGCGCTGCAAAGGCGCTCTTACTTCGAGAGTAGTTTTGAAAGAGGATTTGACGCGAAACATGAGTCAGTGAGCTGTAAGTAGTGAGCAGTAGGACGGATCATCTAGCCAACGATTAGATTAGCGTTAGCGAGCCGGACGTTTCTTCGAACCAGCATCGCGTGCACCAGCGATGTCGGGCTTTGCGCTCATCAAGAGAATACTCAGCGGACGCCGGCAAGCGTTTCGCAAGTTCCTGCTCATCGCCGCTCAACTCATTCCAGGAGCGCATGCGACGGCCTTCGCAGCGCGGACATTTGTTATCGTTTCCCATAGCTAAACACCTAAAATGCGATCGTACGCGGCGCGAATTTCGGTCAGGTGATGATTCAAACGATCAGACAACTCGCCACCAGAACTGAAATTGAGCCGCGTCGCAATGTCTTCGAACGCGCTTTGCTCTGGCGACGGCAAGTTCGCAGATCGCCCGACGATGAGGCGTGCCTGATGATCGACTGCACGTAGTAACTCGTACCCCTCGTAAAGCGCTGCGATTTCACTGTCCCCGAGCGAACCGACCTCCTGCAAACGTCGCAGCGTGTGCAGCGTCGTTCGATCCTCAGTATCATCGGGCACGTGGTCACGCAACTGCAAGTAACGCGTCGCAAAATAAACGTCGAGCATTCCACCGGTACCGTGCTTGATGTTCAGGCCGCCCCCGCGGCGCGATCCTTTCTCCTTTTCCAATCGATCGCGCACGCGGCGCGCTTCCGTGCGCAGCAGCGACGGATCGATCGTGCTCGCCCGTGAATGAATCGCGTTGCGGGCTTTGGTTTCAACTGCGCTTCCCAATTCCAAATCTCCGGCTACGGCGCACAGCTTCACATACGCCAGCCACTCCCACACGCTGGCCCGCTTCTGAACATAGCTGAGAAATGGCTGCGAGCCGGTCGCGAGCGCGCCTTTCTGGCCGTCGGGACGCAGACGCAGATCGACTCGATAGAGGTGTCCTTCGCGTGTGATGTTTGAAAGGGTCGTCGTCAGAATTTCCGCGAAGCGCACGTAAACTTCTTCATGAGTCAGCCCGGCAACCGGCGACGGCTGCGTGCTGTCATAAATCAAGATCACGTCGAGATCCGATCCGTAATCGATGCCTCCGCTTCCCAAACGACCGAGACCAAGCACGGCCACGCGACAGTCGATCGGCCGGTGGTGAAGTCGCGACAACTCGCGCTGCGCAATTTGCAAAGAAGCGTTCAGGCTGGTGACGGCCATCTGAGTTAAGACGCGATTGGTTTCGGCGAGCACGAGATTGCCGGCGGCATCGCCCGCGCCGACGCGAACGAACAGCCTGGACCAGACGCGACGCAGCGCGTCCATCTCAGCGCCAAAACCATTCTGAGTTTCGCAACGCAATAACTCCTCTATGTCTTCTTCTGAAACGGCGGATCTTGGTTGTAACGATCGGGTCAGCGCGGGACGCGTCGCGATCATCTCTCCGAAAAATTCGGAAACGCCACACAGTTGCACGAGCAGGCGAAGCTCGTCCCGGCCGACGCCGATAGATTCGCTTTCCTTATCCAGCGAGGCGGCGATCCGCATCATGAGCTGGCCCGCCCGTTGCGGATTCAGCGAAGCTTCAATCAAACCGCGCAGAAGTTGCGCCATTTCCTGCGGCGCCGACGATGATCGCTCAAGCCAGTTGGCATGTTTCGCGAAGACACCGGCGGCGAACTGAATTGAAGTGCTCGCTGAATCGATCCGCGTGTCATCAATCGTTGCCGATCGCGGCGATGGCAAACGCCGATCTTCGTCGCCGACCGCCTCGCCAAAGATTCGCGTGAACGCCGCGTGGACGTGACTCGTGTGGTCGCGTAAAGCACTTTCGAACTCAGACAGCGCATTCGAACCGGAATAGTTCATGCGCCGGGCAACCAACTCTCGCCGCGATACGTCGGCGGGCACGGAATGCGTCTGCAGCCCGTGCTCCATCTGCAAGCGATGCTCGAGCGCGCGCAGAAAATGATATGCAGCCGAAAGCTGCCCATGCTCTCGCTCCGTGATCAGACTGCGATCGGCGAGACGTCCCAGGCTAACCAAAGTATGCGGCGACCGCAGCCACGGATCGCGCCCGCCGAACGCAACCTGCAAAGCCTGCGCGATGAATTCGATCTCACGGATGCCGCCGCGGCCCAGCTTGACGTTGAAACCCTTCTCAGCGCGTTCGCGCTGTAAGTCGATCTTTTCTTTTGAGAGCCGCACGTTTGCGAGCGCGTCCGCCACGCTCAGGTCTTTCCTAAAGATTCGATCGACGACCCGCTTTGCAAACGTTGAGTACAAATCGAAGGCGCCGGCGGCCGCGCGTGAGCGAATCAGTGTCTGAAGTTCCCAATCGTGCGCGACAGTTTCGTAGTACTTCACTGCTTCGTCGAGCGAATTCGCCAACGCACCTTCACGGCCATGCGGCCGCAGCCGCACGTCAATGCGATAGGATGCGCCCTCGCCTGTCGGCTCGCTGACGATGCGCAGCAAGTGCTCGCTCAACTTGATGAAGTATTCGCGATTGGAGATTCGGCCGCGCACACCGCCGGCCGCTGTCATCCCATCGCCCGAAAACAAGAAGATCAGGTCGACGTCCGATGCGTAATTCAATTCACATGAACCCAGTTTTCCCAGCGCGATGACGCAAAACTCTGCGGTGGAGATTCTTCCCTGCGCATCGATCTTCTGCGGCGCGCCGTAACGATTGTCCAAATCCTGCCGCGCGATCTTCAGCGCATACTGAAGCGTTGCATCGGCCAGATTCGACAACTCTTCAGTAGTCTCGACGATGGTGCGCGCGCCACGAATGTCGTGCAGATAGGTGCGCAGCAACTCGCGCCGCCTGAATCGCGCCAGCATCACATGCGGATCCAGCCGTGAATTGATCAGCGCAAATCGCGCGAGCGATTCATCCAGTTCTTCGCGCGTGCGGACGCGATGATTCGCGCGCTCGCCTTGCAGCCATGAAACGTAATCGGGATTGTTTTCGATCGTGGTGGCGAGCAGCGGGCTCCACGCAGCCAACGTCAAGACGTCTGACAGCAACGCAGGATTGCGATCGAGAATTCGTTTGGTTGAGATGTGAGGGGAAAGCTGATCAAGCAGGCGCTCTGCCGAGCGGCGCTCAGGCAATGAGCTTAGTATTTGTTCGATCGAGTCGCTTGTCGCCAGCACGCGACTATATTACGCGCCAGTGTTACCGAACCGCGAACGAAGTCGGGCAAGAAAACAAAACCGCAGAGGCGAAGGAGGATTTCGCAGAGTGAGCAAGGAAAACCTCGCGCACCTCAGCGGAAACCTCTGTGTCCTCTGCGGTTAAGGGCCGCCACTACGAACGCGATTATTACACGTCGTAGCACATCGAAAACTCGAGCGGATGCGGACGCATGCGCAACGGCTGAATCTCGCGCTCGCGTTTGTACTCAATCCAGCGATCGATCAAACGCTGCGTGAAAACATCACCCTTCAGCAGAAACTCGTAATCGTTTTCCAGCGCGGTCAGCGACGCATCGAGCGAACCTGGCAGACTCGGAACATCCTTCAGTTCTTCCGGCGAAAGATCGTAGATGTCCTTGTCCAAAGGCTGTCCCGGATCGATCCGATTCTGAATTCCATCCAAACCGGCCATCAACATCGCCGAAAACGCCAGATACGGATTGCACGAAGGATCCGGCGGACGGAACTCGAGGCGCTTCAGCTTCGGATTCGTCGAGAACATCGGAATACGAATCGCCGCCGAGCGATTGCGCGCCGAGTAAGCCAGATTAACCGGCGCTTCGAATCCCGGCACCAGCCGTTTGTAGCTGTTCGTTGTCGGCGCCGCGAACGCTGCGATTGCCGCCGCGTGCTTCAACAATCCGCCGATGTAATGCAACGCCATTTCAGATAATCCAGCGTAACCGTCGCCGGCAAACTGCGGCTTGTCGCCTTTCCACAGCGACTGATGACAGTGCATACCTGATCCGTTATCACCATAAAGAGGCTTGGGCATGAACGTAGCGGTCTTGCCGTGCCTCCGCGCGGTGTTCTTCACGACGTACTTGAAGATTTGCAGATTGTCCGCGGTGCCGAGCATCGTCGAAAAGCGGAAATCGATTTCGCATTGGCCCGCGGTGGCAACTTCGTGGTGATGACACTCGACGGTGATGCCGCATTCGGCGAGTGTCAGTGAGATCTCTGAGCGCAGGTCGATCAACGTGTCGGTAGGTGCAGTCGGCACGTAGCCTTCCTTGGCGCGAATGCGATGTCCCAGATTCGGGCCCAACTCATCGCTGCCGCGACCGCTGTTCCAGTGACCTTCATCAGAATCGATTGCGTAACCAGCTTCATAAGGCTCGTTCTGATATTGAACGTTATCAAAGACAAAGAACTCTGCTTCCGGGCCAAGGTTCACGACATCGGCAATGCCTGTGCTCTTCAAATAACTCTCGGCGCGCACTGCGACATTCCGTGGATCGAAGGCGTATCCCTGGCGCGAAATCGGATCGACGGCGTTGCACACGAGACAGAGCGTCGGCTCCTGGGCGAATGGATCCATCCAGTAGCGATAAGGATCGGGAATTAGGAGCATGTCTGATTCATGGATAGCGGCCCAACCACGAATCGACGAAGCGTCAAAACCAAAGCCATCTTCGAATGAGTCTTCCCCTAATTCGCTGATGGGAAACGTGAGGTGTTGCCAGGACCCGGGCAGGTCCGTGAATCGGGTGGAAACAAACTTCGCACCCTGTTCCGAGGCGTACTTCAACACAGTTTTAGCGTTCATTTGATCTCCTGTCGGAATAAAAGTGAGTGATGTGGTTGACCTTCGCCCCGAAGCGTTTGATTTGGTGCGAAGCCAGATGTGAAAAGGTGTTCTGCGGAGCGCGAAACGTCATCAACCGCGCAACTAAAAAACGTGCATTATAGCCGTCGAATTTTGGCTGTCAAGGTATTTAACCACGATTTTCGAAAAAGCTCCCTCAGTGTAATCAGACCTCAATCCGCAACACTGGCGGCGAACTGGGCCAAGTCGCTCGATAAGTTCACAAAAAAGTGATAGACCGACCCCGTGTTTTCTGTTACATTCTGCGGTCAAGGTTCCACCCCAAGAAATCCGCTATTTGGCCGGAAATAGCAGCCACGCCGGTTGCCAGGCGGGTCAATGCTTTCAAGGGCGTACATACCGGGAGACCGCTAGTTGACCACCGCAATAGAACAGACTGTCGAAACCTACGGGATCGAAAACTGGGGCGCTGGATATTTCGACGTTAATCGAAAAGGAAATCTGATCGTCCGCCCCGCGGAAGGCGATCCCCGCTCAGCCGACGTCAAAGAGATCGTCGAAGACCTGGCGCGCCGCGGCATCACCGCGCCGATCTTGCTGCGCTTTCCCCAACTGGTCGCCTCGCAGGTTCGCAAACTTCAGCGCGCCTTCAGCAAATCAATTCGCGAGTTCGAATATCAGGGTGGACAC
>JAJPKD010000025.1 GCA_021323895.1 Acidobacteriota bacterium
CTGACAACTGACAACTGACAACTGACAACTGACAACTGACAACTGACAACTGACAACTGACAACTGACAACTGACGCGAATATCGTGAAAGCAGCAAGTCACATCTTCAATTCAAGAGTCTGGTCGCTCTTCATCAAAGAGTTCCATCAGATTCGGCGCAACCGGCGACTGGTGATCCTTTTGATCATTCCGCCGACGCTCAACATCATTCTGTTCGGGTTCGCCCTGAATCCGACGTTCGAGAATTTGCGGCTCGGCGTCGTTGACTACAATCGCACGCCCGAGAGTCGCGAACTCGTATCCGCATTTACTGAAGGTCTGGTTTTCAAGACGCAGGGTTATTACGCGTCAACGGAAGAGATGGGCCAGGCGATCAGTCGCGGCGAGTGGGATGCCGGCCTTGTGCTACCTCACGATTTTTCGGACAAGCGCGCGCAGCACCAGACGGTCGAAGTGCAGTTGCTGGTGGATGCGGTCAACGCCAACACCGCCACGATCGCCGGCGGATACGCCGCGCGCATCATCGCGAGTTTCAATCAGAAGATTGCGATGTCTCAGCCGCGCCGCCAACAAATTCGCGACCCAAATTCCACGAGTGGCGCGATCGCGGTGACGACAAATCCGGCGGCGCGAGCTTCGGTCGTGCCGCACCTGACGCTGCTCTACAATCCGGGATTGAAGAGCGCCTGGTTCATTACCACCGGGATGATCGGATTGCTCCTGGTGCTGCAGGGCTCGGTCGTTTCTTCGGCTTCGCTGGTGCGTGAGAAAGAAATCGGCACCGTCGAACAATTGTTGATGACGCCGGCGAGCAATTCGGAAATCATCATCGCCAAAGTCGCGCCCATCTTTCTGCTGCTTTCGATCGACATCGGGCTCGCGCTGGGGGTGGCGCGAGTGGTTTTCGGCGTGCCGGTGCGTGGCAGCTTGCTCTTGTTCTTTCTTTCGGCTTCGCTGTGCGTGCTCTGCGGTATCGGGCTCGGGATGATGATCGCGACGTTCACGCGCACGCAGCAGCAGGCACAGTTGATGGGCTTCTTCACCAATCCGCCCCTGGCTCTGCTATCTGGAGCGACGACGCCAATCGAGGCGATGCCGGCTTGGCTTCAGCCTGTTACCGCCATCAATCCGGTCAAGCATTTCGCGATTATTTCCCGCGGCATCTTGTTGAAAGGCAGCGGCGTGGAGGTGCTCTTTCCCGAACTCCTCGCGCTGGCGGCGATAGCCTTTGTTATGGTCTCTCTCAGCGCCTGGCAATTTCGCAAACAGCTCAGGTGAAAACGCTGGCAACCGAGGCAGCCAATTTGCTAAGCTGAATCATCTCACGTCGTGCGCCCGACATTACTTTGACGGAGTAACAAAATCAGGGTCGCGCCTCAAACCCGCAAGTGACAGGTCGTTGGAAGCTTTCGCCCCGGTAAATTCGCGGATAGTCAGGAATCGAATCATGAAGAAAACCAAGCAGATTAGTAAGCGTGCGTCTGCCAAACGGCGTCGCGTTTTGAGCGTAGCAGCACTCGCGGTGGTGCTGGTCTTGGCCGCCGCCGTTGTGGCCGTGGCGAAGTACGGATCGTCAGGTTCGAAGAGCACCCCGGCCGCGGCCGCAAAACAGGCGAACTATGTGACCGTTGAAGTCAACGGCAAGAAGATCCAAGTCAATGCGCTGGCGTTACAGCAAGGGCCTTTGACGCAGGAACAGTCGCAGCAAATCGCCGATGCTCTGCAGAACAACAAGTCAACCGATGGGCTGGTCCAGGTGCAGCATGCCGACGGCACCGTCGAGATGGATTTGCAGGGCCGATTTCAGAACGTGATGCTGGCGAAGAAGAATGACGACGGCAGCGTCTCGCAAGCCTGCGTCGATAACCCCGAAGCCGCGAAAGCATTTCTCCACGGTGCGGACACGACCACGACGGCGGACACCACCAATAAGACGGATGGGCCGAGAAAGGCGGCGCTGCAGCAATGAAACGCCAAACCTTTCCCTCGAAATTTGCGCTAATAATCTTCTCGTGCGCGGTGCTGCTGGCGGCTTCGTCGAAGTCCTCCGCGGCGACAGCGACGATTGTCATTCTCAACAACGATCAGCCGGGCGTTGGCTTCAATGACACCACGCCGGTTTCGCCGGTGGGAAACAACTCCGGCACAACCTTGGGCCAACAACGACTCAACGCCTTCCAATTCGCGGCGAATCTGTGGGGCGCGACTCTTAACAGCAGCGTGACGATCACGATTCGGGCAAGTTGGGCGGCACTTAGTTGCACATCAAGTTCGGCGACGCTAGGTTCGGCTGGCGCGGTCGGGATCTTTCGAGATTTCCCAAATGCTCCCGTGGCTGGGACCTGGTATTCAGCGGCGCTGGCGAATTCGATTGCCGGCAGCGACCTTAGTGCGAATCCGGAAATCAATGCGCAGTTCAATGTGAATCTCGGTAACACCGGCTGTCTCGATGGTACGCATTTCTATCTCGGTCTGGACAACAATCATGGCGGCGATGTCGATCTCGTCACGGTGTTGATGCATGAGTTCGCGCACGGCCTCGGGTTTCAAACCTTCACGAGTAGCAGCAGCGGAACGCAGAATAGCGGCTTCCCCTCGGTATACGATCGTTTCCTGCTGGATAACACGAGCGGGAAAACCTGGATTCAAATGACTGATGCGGAACGCCAGGCATCGGCCATCAACACGAACAATTTGGTTTGGACCGGGTCGCAAGTGAAGACTGCCGCGGCCGGCACGTTGGGGACTCCGCGTTTGCGAGTCAATGCTCCCATGCCGATTGCGGGGAACTATATGGTTGGCACCGCCGACTTTGGCCCGCATGTGACTTCGTCCGGAACGACCGGCCCGGTGACTTACGCGATTCCGAACGATGGTTGCACAACCCTTACGAACGCGGGCGCGGTGTCGGGACGAATTGCGTTAATCGATCGCGGCAACTGTGCGTTTGTGGTGAAAGTTAAGAATGCCCAGAACGCCGGCGCGACTGGTGTCATTATTGCGAATAACGACGCGCAAAATCCGAGCGCGGTAATACAAATGGGTGGTGGCGATGGAACGATAACGATCCCTTCGCTGATGATTTCGTTTAATAACGGAACCACCTTGAAAACTCAGCTCGCGACTTTGAATACAACTCTGTTTCTCGACACAAGCACGTTGGGCGGAGCGGACAGTCAAGGCCGGCCGTTGATGTACGCGCCCAGCCCGGTCCAAAGCGGCTCGTCGGTTTCACACTGGGACACTTCTGAATTTCCCAATCAACTGATGGAGCCGAATATCAGTGGCGATCTTTTCCACAGCGCCGCCTTTCCTCTTGTCCTGACGGGTTCGCAATTGCGAGACGTCGGCTGGTCATACAATCCGATTGGCGACACAGCTTTCTATGTGCGTCAGCACTACTTCGATTTTCTCGGACGCGCTCCCGACTCAAGCGGCTTTGCCTTCTGGACCAATGACATTTTTAATTGCGGCATCGATGGCCCATGCAATGAAGTGCATCGCATCAATGTGTCGGCAGCTTTCTTCCTATCGATCGAGTTTCAGGGAACTGGGAATCTCGTTTACAAGATGTGGAAGGCGGGATTCGGCAACGCGCTGGGCACGCCGGTCGCTGTCCGTCGCGCGCCTTTCTTGACCGACAAGCAGACGACTCAAACCACGCCAAACCAGGTTATCGTGGGGCAGGGAGACTGGGCCAACCAGTTGGAAGCTAACAAGCAGGCGTTCGCGTTGGCATTCGTGCAGCGCGCGGGATTCCCTACGAGTAATGACGCGACGACCTTTGTTAACACGCTGTTTGCGAATGCCGGAGTCAACCCAACTTCAGGCGAACGTACCGCAGCGATCAATGCCTTCAACGCTGCCGGAGGCGGCAATGCCGGACGCGCGGCGGCGCTGCGCAGCGTTGTCGATAGCGCTTCTATGTCGAACGCGCTCTTCAATGAGTCGTTCGTCCTGATGGAGTACTTCGGATACTTGCAGAGGGATCCTGACGCCGCGCCAGAGGCGACGCGTGACTACCAGGGCTTTCAGTTCTGGCTGAACAAGCTCAACGCCTTTGGCGGCAATTACATCAACGCGGAAATGGTGAAGGCGTTCATTACTTCGACGGAGTATCGAGCGCGATTTGGCAATCCGTGAGGGGCAACAGGCGAAGCGGTAAGAGCAAAGAGCGGAGGGCGAAGAGAATCGGGAACGCTCCGGTTCACTCTTCGCCCTTTCCGCCTGGCCCTTTGCTCTTAGCTCCGCGCCCTTCGCTCTGCGAGCCACTCACGAATATCCGCACGCATCATGGCAGAGATTTCATGGCCCGCGTCGTAGCTGCGGAACTTGACGTCTGCTGCGCGCGTTCGCAGTTGGTTAGCATAATTCGCCACGCGTTCCGGTCCATAGAATTCGTCCCGGCTTCCTGACAGATGAAAGACTGACGCATTCGTTGGTTTGTAGTCTGGATTCGTTTCCCAATCGCCCGGCAAACCGCCTGCAATTCCAACCACGCCGCGCAAAACATTCGGATGAGTGAACGCGAAGCGATAATTCAACGCGCATGATTGTGAAAAGCCGAGCAGAAAAATCTTGTCTCGATCCGCGATTCCTTCATCAACCAGTGCATCGATCATCTCAAGCACGGCGCGGTGATGGAGGGCGACCGATTCCTCTGGACGAAAGTTCGTCAGCCAGCCGAAGCCGAAACGCAACGGCCCGCCCTTCTCTTTCGCTTCGCGCAGATGCTGATGCGGCCCTTGTAAAGCGGCGAGCGCAAAGCCTCCCGGCGCGATCATCTTCGCTTCGCGCATCGCGTGCCACTTGCTCGCGCCATAGCCGTGCAGCGCAATCAGCAGCGGCGCAGGTTGCGATGTTGCCGGAATTACATCGTAGTACAGTTTGATTTGCGCGGTTACAGCGCGCTCGATCGTGACTTGATTGTTGTGAAGATCCGACATGGTGTCAGGGACGCTTTATAACATTACATGTAAGCGAGCGAAAGTAGCTTAGACTTCAGTCTGAGTTTTTCGCGACCAGCCGTAGTGCAGGCTGAGTCACACAGACTGAAGTCGATGCTACACGCGCTTTGCATTCGTCTTCATGGAAAGCTACGATGCAGTCAACGCGCAGTGTGGATCGATAATCAATCAAAGCGAGGATCACAAGATGAAATTTCCAGGCGGACTTAACATTCAAGGCATGATGAAGCAGGCGCAGCAGATGCAGGAAAAAATGGCGCAGGAGATGGAAGAGTTGCGCGTCGAAGCGTCCGCCGGCGGCGGCGTCGTCACCGTCACCATGAAAGGTGATCACGAAATTCTCTCGCTCAAGGTCGATCCGGAACTGGTGAAAGAGAACGATGTCGAGATGCTCCAGGACATGGTCATCGCCGCGTTGAACGAAGCCAACCGCAAAGTCAACGAAGCCATGAAGAGCAAGCTGGGATCGATGCTGCCGCCAGGGTTAGGAAATCTTTTCTAAGACGCTGCCTTTATCTGTTCTTTGTACTTGGTGCTTTGTACTTTGATCAGTTTGCCGCAGATACTTCTCAAGCTAAACGCGAAGCTGTTGACACAGGTCAAAGCACTAAATACAAAGCTCAAAGTACAAAGAGAATCATGCTCGATTATGCGGAGCCGGTAACGAAGTTAATCGACGAATTCAAACGTCTGCCCAGCATCGGTCAGAAGTCGGCGCAGCGACTTGCTTTTCACATTCTGCGCTCGCCCGATGTGGATGTTGAGCGATTGATCCAGGCGCTGCATGAGGTGAAAGAGAAAATCACCGAGTGCTCAGTCTGCAACAACCTCACTGACGTCAATCCCTGCCGCTTCTGCTCAGTGCCGTCACGCGATCGTTCGCTGCTATGTGTTGTCGAGCAGCCCTATGATCTTATTGCCGTTGAAAAGACCCGCAGTTACAAAGGTCTCTACCACGTTCTGCATGGATCGCTCTCACCGATTCGCGGCGTTCGGCCGAGCGACCTTCGTCTCGACAATCTGCTGACTCGCCTGAAACCCGAGAACAACGAAGGCGTCGAGATTCGCGAAGTGATTCTCGCCACCAATCCGAACACCGAAGGCGAAGCCACCGCAAACTACATCAGCCGCTTGCTGAAACCGCTGGGCATGCGAGTCACGCGTCTGGCGATGGGCATGCCCGTCGGCAGCGACTTGGAATACGTCGATGAAGTGACGATGGACAAGGCGCTCGCGAATCGTCACGAGATGTAAGGAGAGAGCGCATGCATCCGTGCGGTGCCCAGGCATCCTGCCTGCTGCCTTTTGTCATTATCCAGCCTTAACCGCAGCGAACGAGAAACCGGTTGCAGAAGCTTGCTGAATGAATACTCATTCAGTATTATTAGCCGCCATGATTCAGGTCAAAAAAGCTGCTGTACTAGGCGCGGGCACCATGGGCGCGCAAATCGCCGCGCACCTGGCTAATGCCGGAGTTCCCACGCTGCTGCTCGACATCGTTCCGAAGGACGAGCCAGCCGATCTAAACAAGATCGCGCGCGCCGGTTTCGAAGGCGCGAAGAAGGCGAAGCCTGCCGCCTTCTTCACCGCGAATCGCGCTGGGCTCGTATCGATCGGAAACTTCGAGGACGATCTGCCGAAGCTCAAAGACTGCGATCTAATTATCGAAGCAGTCGTCGAGAATCTCGACATCAAACGCAGCCTCTACGAGAAAGTCGAACAGCATCGCAAGCCGGGCTCAGTCGTCGCTTCAAACACGAGCGGCATCCCGCTCGCGCAACTTGCAGAAGGACGTTCGGATGACTTCCGCGCGCACTTCCTCGGCATGCACTTTTTCAACCCGCCGCGCTACATGCACCTCGTCGAGTTGATTCGTACCGAATGGACGAAGCCGGAAGTTTCGTGCTCGATGTTTGGCTTTCTCGACGAGCGTCTCGGTAAAGGTGTAGTCGTCGCGAAGGATCGGCCGAACTTCATCGCGAATCGCATCGGCACTTACGGCGCGCTCGTCACGATGCGCACGATGCTCGACGATGGTTACTCGATTGGAGAAGTCGATAAGATCACCGGGCCCGCCGCCGGGCGCCCGAAAACCGCAACGTTCCGCACTTTCGATCTAGTCGGTCTCGATGTTTTCGCTCACGTCGTCAAAAACCTCCACGAAAATCTCCCTGATGATCCGGAACGCGAAATGTTCGTGATGCCTGAGTTCGTCACGAAGATGATCGAGCGGGGGCTGCTTGGTAACAAGACCAAAGCTGGTTTCTATCAACGGAAAAAGGGCGAAGGCGATAAGCGGGAGATTTGGACCCTCGATACTGCGACTCTGGAATATCGGCCGTCGCAGAAGGTGAAGCTTCCTTCACTCGAAGCGGCCAAGAACGTCGAAGACACGCGTGACCGTTTGAAGATGCTGGTGTGGTCGAAAGATCGTGTCGGAGCATTTCTTTGGAAGACGATTTCGAAGACGCTCACCTACACTGCGGATCGCATCCCGGAAATTGCCGACACTGTCGTCGAGGTCGATCGTACGATGCGGTGGGGCTTCAATTGGGAGTTGGGCCCGTTCGAAGTTTGGGACGCAATCGGCGTTGAGAAATCAGTCGCGAAGCTGAAAGAGGAAGGCCGCGCCGTTCCAGCGAATGTGCAGGCGATGCTCGATGCGGGCTTCAAATCTTTCTACAAACAAAAGGACGGCCAGCGATTCTTTTACGACTTCGCTTCTGAAGAGTACCGGCCGCTCGCCGATTCGCCGGGAACCATTGTCCTCAAATCGCTCAAGGATCGTACCGATGTCATCAAGAAAAATTCCGGCGCGTCGATGATCGATCTCGGCGATGGCGTGGCCTGCGTCGAATTTCACTCGAAGATGAATTCGATCGGCGGTGACACGCTTGAGATGCTGCGCTTCGCAATTGCGGAAACTGAAAAGAACTTTGTCGGTCTCGTCGTCGGCAATCAGGGGGTGAACTTCTCAGTCGGCGCGAACCTGATGCTGATGCTGATGGAAGCGCAGGACGAGAACTGGGAAGAACTGGAGATGATCGGCCGCTACTTCCAATCGTCGGTGATGAGTCTGCGCTATTCGTCGAAGCCAGTCGTCGTCGCGCCGTTCCAGATGGTTTTTGGTGGCGGTTGCGAGATGGTCTTGCATGCCGATCGCGTGCGCGCCGCGGCGGAGACCTACATCGGTCTGGTCGAAGTTGGCGTCGGTATTATCCCCGCCGGCTGCGGCACGAAAGAGATGCTCGTGCGCGCGCTGGATTCCACTCCCGCGGACATGAAAGATGCAGATCCGTTTCCGTTCGTGAAGCGCGCGTTTGAAACGATTGCCATGGCAAAGGTCGCGACCTCAGCGGAAGAAGCGCGCGACTTCGGTTTCCTGCGCGATGAAGATTCGATCTCGATGAACGGCGATCGGCTGATCGCCGATGCGAAGAAGCAGGTGCTGGCGATGGCAGCCGGCGGATATGTCCAGTCGCAACCGCGCACCGACATCCTCGCGTTGGGCAAGCCGGCGCTGGCGACTTTGAAACTGGGCGTGCATCTAATGAAACGCGCGGGCTATATTTCCGATCACGATGCGCTGATCGGCGAGAAACTCGCGCGCATTCTCACTGGTGGCGATCTGAATCACCCCACCCGAGTGAGCGAGCAGTACCTGCTTGACCTCGAACGTGAAGCATTCCTGTCGCTGATCGGCACGCGGAAAACGCAGGATCGAATTGCGCACATGTTGAAGACTGGAAAGCCTCTGAGGAATTAGACAACCGATCGTTTAGAGGCGGGCTACCGCCCGCCTTGATGTTGGCCCATGAAATGGCGGGCAGTAGCCCGCCTCTAAACGAATAGTAGTTTGGGGTGAAAATGAAAGAAGCAGTAATCGTATCCGCCGTCAGAACCGCCGTCGGCAAGGCGCCCAAGGGATCACTCCGCGACACGCGACCCGATGACTTGGGGGCAGCGGCGATCAAGGAAGCCATCGCGCGCGTTCCCGGATTGGATGGCGCGCAAGTCGACGACGTGATCATGGGCTGCGCCATGCCGGAAGCCGAACAGGGGATGAACGTCGCGCGCGCCGCCGCGATTCGAGCCGGACTGCCGGTGGAAACCAGCGAGATGACCATTAATCGATTTTGCTCGTCGGGATTGCAGACAATTGCCATGGCCAGCGATCGCATTCGCACCAACGGCGCGGAAGTGATCGTCGCGGGGGGCCTGGAATCGATGTCAATGATTCCGATGGGTGGGCACATCATTCGCCCGAATCCGACTTTGATCGACACGTATCCAGATTTTTATTTGAGCATGGGATTGGCGACGGAGAATGTCGCCCGCAAATACGAAGTCACGCGTGAACAGCAGGACGAGTTCGCACTGCGCTCGCATCAACGCGCGATCGCGGCGCTCGATGCGGACAAGTTCAAGGACGAAACCGTGCCGCTGACGGTCACCGTTGAAGAGTTGGATGCGAAGGGCAAGAAGCAGCATCGCGAAATCACTTTCGAGAAAGATGAAGGACCGCGTCGCGATAGTACCGCAGAGGCGCTGGCGAAATTGAAGCCAGCGTTTCAACTCAAAGGAACAATCACCGCCGGCAACTCGTCGCAAATGTCTGATGGCGCGGCAGCGGCGATCGTCATGTCGGAGGAGAAAGCTAAGCAACTCGGCGCGAAACCGATTGCGCGTCTGGTCGCGTACGCCACCGCCGGTTGTCCTCCGGAAGAGATGGGCATTGGGCCGGTTTATGCGATTCCGAAGGCTTTGAAGCTTGCCGGCCTCACGCTCGACGACATCGCGGTCATCGAACTGAATGAAGCATTCGCGGCGCAGTCGCTGGCGGTGATCAAGATGCTCGAACTGAATCCTGACAAGGTGAACGTGAATGGCGGCGCGATCGCGCTCGGACATCCGCTCGGATGCACGGGAGCGAAATTGACCGCCTCGATCTTACGCGAACTCGAAAGACGCAACGCGCGTTACGGCATGGTGACGATGTGCGTCGGCGGCGGCATGGGCGCCGCGGGAATATTCGAAAGATTGTGATTTGGATTGCGCCGGCTTGACGGCGCTTTCCGTTTCATCGCCAAGACCATTCGACAAAAACCTAATAAAGCGGCGTCAAGCCGCCGCACTCCAAAGGAGCAATTCAATGGCAGCCGTAGTCGAAAGAAAAGAAATCATTAAAGGTGGCAGCTTTCTAATCGAAGAACGCACGCCCGCGGAGGTCTTTACGCCCGAAGACTTCAACGAAGAGCATCGCATGATCGCCGACACGACGCGGCAGTTCATGGATGCGGAAGTTCTGCCGCGCGTCAATGAGCTGGAAGCCAAGGATTGGAAGCTGGCGCGTGAACTGGTGAAGCAGGCTGCTGATCTCGGTCTCGTCGGCGCGAATATTCCCGAAGAGTACGGCGGGCTCGGCCTCGATCAAACGAGTAGCGCGCTCATCGCTGAGAACCTCGGTCGCTCGGCATCGTTCGCCACGACGCTGGGCGCACAAAGTGGCATCGGTCTCGCGCCGATCGTTTACTTCGGCACAGAAGCAGCCAAGAAAAAATATCTGCCGAAGATTGCCGCGGGCGAATTGATCACGGCTTACGCTTTGACGGAAGCCGGCTCTGGTTCCGACGCAATGGCGGCGAAGGCTACGGCGAAGCTGAGCGACGACGGCAAGGAGTACGTTCTCAACGGCGAGAAGATGTTCATCACGAACGGCGGTTTCGCGGACATCTATGTGGTCTTCGCGAAAGTCGATGGTGACAAGTTCACCGCGTTCATTGTCGAGCGGCAAGAAGGCTGCCAGCCCGGTGCCGAAGAGCACAAGATGGGCATTAAGGGGTCGAGCACGACGCCGCTGATTCTCGCTGATGCAAAGTGTCCGGTGGAAAATCTCTTGGGCGAAGTCGGCAAGGGCCACAAGATCGCTTTCAACATTCTCAACATGGGGCGCTTCAAATTGGGGGCGATGTGTCTCGGCGGAATGAAGCTCGCGGTCACTGAATCGGTGAAGTACGCGAACGAGCGTCATCAGTTCGGCAAATCAATCTCGTCATTCGGCGCAATCAAGCACAAACTCGGCGAGATGGCGATTCGGACCTGGGTCGGCGAAGCGATGACGTATCGCACGATGGGGATGATCGAAGAAGGCCTTGGCGCGCTCGCAGATTCGCATGATATGGACGCGCGGTTGAAGGCGATCGAGGAGTACGCCGCCGAATGTTCGATCATCAAGGTCGCGATGTCGGAATATTGCAACTACATCACCGACGAGATGGTGCAGATTTTTGGCGGCTATGGTTACTCGGCAGATTATCCGGCTGAGCGCGCTTATCGCGACACGCGCATCAATCGCATCTTCGAAGGCACGAACGAAATCAATCGCATGCTGATTCCCGGCCGCTTGATGAAGGCAGCGATGAGCGGACGTCTGGCTCTGCTGCCGGCGGCGCAGGGATTGATGGACGAGATTCTTAATCCTTCCATGGCTTCGTTCGACACTGACGAAGGTTTGCTGGCTGCTGAACAGAAGCTGGCGACGAATATGAAGAAAGTTGCGTTGATGACGCTGGGCACGGCGGCGCAGAAGTACATGATGGGCCTCGGCGATCAGCAGGAGATTCTGATGGGCATCGCCGACATCATCATGGACGGCTACGCCATGGAGTCGGCGATCCTGCGCACGCAGAAAGTCGCCGCCGCGCAGGGTGAGAAGGCCGCGGAACGTTTCATCGATATGACGCGCGTGTTTTGCAACGACGCAGTCGAACGCATCGAAATGAACGCGAAGAACACACTCGCGGCTATGTCTGAAGGTGATGAGCTGCGCACGCTGTTAGCGGCGCTGCGTCGCTTCACAAAGATGACGCCGATCAATACCGTGGCCGCGCGCCAGCGCATCGCGAATGCGATGATTGAGGCGAATAAGTATGTCTATTAGTTCATTGCCGATTGCCAATTAGCGATTGCCGATTTGCGGGCGGCCGCGATTGTGATTCAATCGGCAATTGGCAATCACAAATCGGCAATGAAAATCGTTCCCATCTCACTTCCAACTCCGTTCTATATTGGCGCGGTCAACGTCTATCTCGTCAAAGAAGATCCGATTACGATCATCGACACTGGTCCCAAGACCCGTGAAGCCGTCGATGCGTTGCGCGCGGGGCTGCGACAAAACGGACTGACGACCGGTGACATTCGTCGCATCGTGCTGACGCATGCGCATGAAGATCATTGTGGGCTAGCGCGGTCATTGCGTGATGAAGCCAAAGACGCGGAAGTATTCGTGCATGACTGGGAAACTGGTCATCGCGCTGCGCGGCTCGAGCATGAAGAGAACCTGAGACTGCTGCAACGCGCCGGCGTTCCGGATGATGAGATTCAGTTGATGCGCAGGCTTTACGAAGATGTGCGGCAGTACTCGGATTCTTTGGAGGACGATCATTGCGCGGAACTAGTCGATGGCGACGAATTGGAATTCGATGCGGGAACGCTGCGCGTGATTCACACGCCAGGACACACTCCGGGCTCGTGCTCGTTTTTGCGGGAAGCTGATCGCACAGTCATCGCCGGCGATTGCGTTTTGAAACGCATCACTCCGAATCCGGTTATCTCTCCCGATCCCATCGATCCGTCACGCCGATTTAAATCGTTGGCCGAATACCTGGTCAGCCTCGCGCGCGTGCGCAGCTTCGCGCCGACGCTCGTTTACGGCGGCCACGGTGAACCAATTCACGATTACGAAGAATTATTCAATCGCTACCTACGCGCCATTAACGAACGGCAGGCAACTGTGATTGGATTCGTTCCTGGGAACGGAGCGACAGCTTGGGAGGTTTCCCGAAAAATGTTTCCGGATGCTGACGACGTACATCGTTTCCTCGCGGTGTCAGAAGCGGTCGCGCATCTTGATTACGCGCAATCTGAAGCGAAGATTGCGGTTGAGATCAGTGACGGGTGCGAGGTTTATCGAAAGCTCTCCGTCGATTAAAGCGCATCCATCAATTTACCAATTCATCCAATCGTTTAGAGGCCGGACTTGTCCGGCCTCATTGGCGCACAAGTGCGCCATCTGAGCGGGACCTTCGCGTACATCCGAGCTGGATGCTGGCGGCTCGCCGGTAGGGAGTCCCAGCGCCGTCAAAACATTTGGAACTTGCCCAATCCCCGCGCGTGAAATCAGCAAAATCTTTCCGGAGGAGTGTAGGAATGTCTCGCAAAAAACTGGCCTTAATAATCCCCTTGGCTATCGTTGCAGCGGTCGCGATTGTTGGCGGCATCGTCTATGCGCAAGAGGCTGGCTCGATGACGCTTATTGACGATCAGGAACCAGGCAAAACCGATCGTAACTTTTCGATCTTTCTGGATGGCGGCGCGTTCCTCGGCGTCGGCGCCGAAGACATCAGCCAGGAAAACATGGCGCAGTACGGAATGCGCGAAGTCCGCGGCGTCGGAGTGACTGAAGTCGTCAAAGACAGCCCGGCGGAACAAGCCGGTTTGCGCAAGGGCGACGTGATTATTCGCTTTGATGGCGAGTCAGTGACGAGCGTGCGAAAGTTGACGCGGCTGGTGAATGAATCAGCGCCGGATCAGACAGTGCGCCTGACGATCGGTCGCGGCGGATCCGAGCAAGAGTTAACAGCGACGCTGGGCAAGCACAAAATGGAAAATATTTTTGGCGGATCGTTGCCGCGGATTCTGCGCGACGGTAATGAAGACGGCGTGCGTGTATTTCCAGGGCCGAACTGGCCACCATCAGTTGGTGGCGGGGAAGGACCCTTTATCTGGTCAGTGGGCGCTAGTCGCCGCATCGGCGTGAGCACCCAAACATTGACGAAACAGCTTGCCGATTATTTCGGTGTTAGTGGCGGCGTGTTGGTCACCGCGGTTACTGAAAACAGCCCCGCTGCTAAAGCTGGATTGAAAGCCGGTGACGTCATCACAGCGATCGACGGCGAGAAAGTTTCGTCGCCCGGCGATCTGGTCCGCGGTATTGGCAAGAAGGAAACCGGCGACGTTTCGCTGACTATTGTGCGCGATCACAATACCCGAACTGTTACGATCACGCCGGAAAAGAATCCTGATGGAAACTTAATTCGTCCGGGAACCAGCACGCGCCGGATCGTAATTCCGTCGATCCAGGTTCCGGATGTGCCGGAAATGAACATTCGCATCCCGCGAATATCGGTTCCGGCGACTCCGCCGATCGAGGTCACCGTGCCAGCGCGGGCGCCGCGCGCGCGGCGTGCGCGCGTGGTTATTATCTGAGCCTGACCATATCGGGCCTTTCGCAGAAGCAACAAGCGAATGAACAGGGCAGTCGAGCGGTCTCGCTCGGGCTGCCCTTTTTGTTCTGGATTACCGAGCGCGTATAATTCCTCTCCCAAATTCAACCCCATTTTGCGGTGCGATAAAGTTGCGGAGAGGACTTGGCATCTCAAACAAATTCCAATCAACCGCGTTCGCGCTTAATCATTCATGATTTGGCGCGCCGGAATGGCCATGCGGATTTTGCGCGCGACATTCATCGCGGCCTGACTTCAAATCCCAAACACCTGTTTCCAAAATATCTGTACGATGAATTGGGCTCGCGGTTGTTCGAGGCAATTTGCCAGGTTGATGAGTATTATTTGACGCGCGCCGAAGATGAAATCCTCACGACCCACGCAGGTGAAATTGTGTCGTCGGTCCCGAGTTGCGAAACCCTGATCGAACTCGGTAGCGGGAGCGCGGAAAAGACGCGCAAGATTATCGAAGCGCTCATCCGCCAGCGAGGCGAGTTGCTCTTCGTGCCGGTCGATATTTCGGCGTCGGCTCTGGAAGAAAGTTCGCACTCGCTGCTGGATTCGTATCCCAACCTGCGCATTGACGCTTATGCCGCAGATTATTTTCAAGCGTTGGCGGCGCTGCCCAAACGTGATGCTCCCGCACTTGTCTTGTTCCTCGGGTCCAACATTGGAAACTTTGAACGGGATCAAGCCACGGATTTCTTACGCGGGATTCGCGGCGTTTTGCATCGTGGCGACGCGCTGTTGCTTGGCGCCGATTTGAAGAAGGATCGGGCCGTACTGGAAGCGGCTTACAACGATTCGCTGGGCGTGACGCGCTCTTTCATTATCAACGAACTGGAGCGCATCAATCGCGAACTGAACGCGAACTTCGATCTTTGGGCGTTTGGATTGCGATCGGTTTATAACGAATCGCTCGGTCGTGTTGAGGTGTATCTGGAAAGTTTGCGGGACCAGTCGGTAACTATTCGCGGTTTGAATCTCACGATCAGTCTGCAGGTTGGGGAGCGAATTCACGTGGAGAATGCCTACAAGTTTGATCCAGAAGATTTGCGCAAACTTGGCGCGCAGACAGGATTCAGTTTGGAGAGGACCTGGTTGGACCAGCAAGGAAAGTTCAGCAGCAATCTATTCCGCGTCGATTAACGCAAGTTTCCCGCGATCAGTGGCCCGCGCTGACAGTTTCCGCGGTCTCTTCTTCGGCCTTTTTCTCCGGAATTTCCAGACGCACCCGCAACAGCCTACGCTTTTCCACGCGCTCAACAATAAATCGCAAACCATCGTGTTCGATCACTTCGCCTGGCTGAAGTATGTGGCCGGCGACGCTCATCAAAAAGCCGCCGATCGTGGTGTAAGCCTCGGATTCGGGCAGGGAAGTCTTCAAACGGCGGTTTAGATCGCGCACGGCCAGCGCGCCGTCCAAAACATAGGCCCGCTCATTCACGCAGGTAATTTGCTCGTTTACCTCTTCATCGTGTTCGTCGGAAATGTCGCCAACGATCTCTTCCAATAAATCCTCGAGCGTGATGATGCCTTCGATGCCGCCGTGCTCGTCCACGACGAAACCGAAGTGCGACTTCGCTTTTTGCATCTGCCGCAGTACGTCTTCAAGTCGCGCCGTGTCCACGACATACATCGGCGGTTGCAGCACATATTCGAGGTTGAACTCTTCCGGTCGCAGCAGGTACGGAATCATGTCTTTGCTGTGAATGAAGCCAATCACGTTATCGAGCGACTCGCGATAGACAGGCAGACGCGAGTAGCGATGCTGCTGGAACGCTTTATTGATGTCTTCGAGAGTACACTTGTCCGACAACGCGGCGATTGCCGGACGCGGCACCATCGCTTCGCGCACCAGCGTGTCGGAAAATTCGAACACTCGATGAATTAAGCGCCGCTCCTCAGCGCGCAGGTGACCACTCTCGCGCGAGATGTCGATCAGTTGTCGCAGCTCGGTTTCGCTATACACCGCAGTGTGTTGCAGCGAGGCTTTCAAACCGATTAAGCGGCCCAGCACGGCGCCGGTGCGGTTGAAGACCCAGATCGGGGCACGAAAAACTTTGGCGAATAGTTCAAGCGGCCGCGCCACGATGAGCGCCAAAGCTTCCGCGCGTTCCAGCGCAAACATCTTTGGCATCAATTCGCCGAGCACGATGTGCAGAAACGTGATCGCGGAAAAGGCAATGACGATGGCGAGAATGTGAGCGATATACTCGCCTCGGCCGGCGGGCGCAATCGCCACCGCCAGCGGCTCAAGCATCGCTGCGAGGGTGGGTTCGCCAATCCATCCCAATGCCAGTGACGAAAGCGTAACTCCCAACTGCGTCGCTGAAATAAAAAATGTCGGATCGTCGATCAAACGAAGCGCCGCAAGGGCCCGCCGGTTGCCGCCCGCAGCGCGCGTTTCCAGACGCGTGCGCCGCACAGACACTAACGCGAACTCAGCGCCAACAAAAAAACCATTTGCCACCACAAAAAACAGAACGGCCAACAGCTTCATCAGCGCGCCTATTGCGGTTATGGAATGCTGGCCATCGCCAGCGAGAACAGCAAACAAGTTACTAGCAGGGTCATCCATTGCTTAGCTAAATGAGCGGGAGCAAATTCGCTGTATCTTAACACGGCGGGCAGCGAACAGACATCACCGGGCGGCCGGTGAGATTCACCCAAAGTCGCAGTCAAACCTATTTATTTGTTGATTTAGTGCGCGCCGGCGACAGCTACGCGGACGCGGCCGTTACCGTTGGATCGCTGGTTATGCCTTGAGCAAGCTTGCGTCAGTGCGGCATCGACGCGGGGTTCGATGTTGCATTCGGGCTGGCGGCAAACTGCGGCAAGTTCGGAAACGAACAGATAACGAGACCGCTCAAGCATCCGCTGCTCACGGAACGAAAGCGGTTTCATCTGGCTGAGAAAACTCAAATGCTTCAGCACCTCGGCTACTTCAAAAATATTTCCGGTTCGCATCTTGTCGGAAAAATCTTTGAACCGGTCCTTCCAATCGCTGGGGGGCGTGGCGAAATCAGTTGCCAAAGCCTTAAAGAGGGTCTCACATTCAATCGCACTGATGGGGCGACGGAGACCAACTTCCACTGCATTGGAGACGGGAACCAGAACGAGGGAATTGGTTGCGGCGAGTCGAAGCGTATAAAACGGAAGCGCTACCGCTCCGATTTGCTTCTGCTCGATCTGTTCGATTGTACCGATACCGTGATTGGGGTAAACAACTTTCTGGCCGACCTTGAAGCCCACCTTAACACCTCCGACTAGTTTTACGAGCACCAGGCAAGTCGCACCTTGCGGCCTATTGACAAAAAGCTATTCTCGCGAAGATTGGTGTTCGGGTTGTCCTTGAACTGATTCGAGTCTAGCAAGCGACTTTGCAAAGCGTCAAGCTTTTAGAAACGGATGGGCCAAGTGAAACACTAGTGAGCAAACGCTGGGCCACGTGATCATCCCGTATAGCTCTCATCCTGTTCAATCTTCGAAAGCACCCAATCGAATTCACCTGAAGTGATTTTTCCGCTGCAAAACTCACAGATGCCGCTGGCATTCACCTTCAGGGGCGCGCCGCAATTTGGGCAATTCAGATCGGCTCGCGACGCGACGGGCTTGGCTTTGCAATAACGGACGAAGGTCCAATATTCGCTCCATTTTCGCAGATTCCTATTTGAACCGGCGACGATGCGACCATTTTGATCGACAGTGTAATCGTACCCTTCGGCGAAGATTCGCAGCGTGATCGAATTGTAGAAAGCATCAACTTTGATCTTCGCCGGCTGCATTGCGGTGATCTGGCACTGGTCGAGAGCGTTGCGCAACTTCTGCGCTTTGTAAGCATCGATCCAATACCGATGCATCTGGAAAATGTTATCGGTTTCGAAAGGCCGAGCTTTCTCCCACTGCAAAGTTGACCAGGCGGTTTGCAGTTCGTTGAAAATCAGGCGCGCGCGCGCCTGAAAATCGGCCCATTTGAAATCGGGATTGTTCTGTTCGAACGCGGCGCGCACCGCCGGGAAATTCGGTTGCATGACGGTGGGATAATTGGTTCCCACCTCAGGCACGTCGGACGTCAGCAGCGGACCACGGGCTTCGCGGCTGAGCGTCTGAATGCTGCGCACGAACCATTGAAATTCTCCGCTTTCGACTCTCGTGCCGCAGAAAGCGCACGCGCCATTCGTGTCTTTTTGCAAAGGTGCGCCGCAGCGTGGACAGTGAAGCGCGGTGGCTGTCTCCGGCGTTGGCGAAAGCACTTCGCGTTTGCGCTCGAGCGTCCAGCGTTCGCGCACGTAGTAGGCCATCTCGCCGCGCGGATCGTTATCGCGTGGTGTGAATTCGGTATAGTTCGACTCGAACTCGATCGTGATGTTAACCATCTGCGCGTCAAGCCCGCGTACGTTCACCACGTTCATGGCTCCGACGATGATGCCCTGCACAGCTTTCAGGTTCGGAGCATTGAGCTGCAACAGCGAGTTCCGGGCGGTGTCACTCAAGTACGGTGACAAGTCGTCGAGCGCCTTGACCCCGCGACCGCGCGCATCGTGCGCCCGGCCGTAAAGGGCGTAACAGAAATCGACGAAAATAATTTCCGAGAAATTCGGATCGAAGCGTCGCAGCTGATTGAACGCGC
>JAJPKD010000041.1 GCA_021323895.1 Acidobacteriota bacterium
CGTCATATCTCAAAATCCATTTATCATTTGAAATTTGATATTTACCCTTGGTCATTTCAAAAGCGTCGTCGCGTGATTAAAATCAGCAAGTGACGAATCTCAAATTCCAAACGTCAAAATAGTCTTTGCCTACTCGATAATCCGCAACAGATGCGGGACCTTTGCCACTGCGCCACGCATCGACGGCGTATCGGGCCGTTCGACGATCTGATTCAGTTTGCGCAAGCCAAGGCTGCGCACAATTTCCTTCTGGGTCTTCGGGAACGCAATCACGCTACGGAAGTACTGAATCTTGATCTTACCGTTAGCAGCGGTTTCCTTCTTCTGTTTCTTCGTCGCCATAACTCGAAACTCGAAACTCCAAATTCGAAACTTCTTACAGTTCTTCAACCTGCTTGCCGCGCAATCTCGCCACCTCAAAAGGATCTTTCATCTTCAAGAGCCCATCAAAAGTTGCGCGCACTACGTTGTGCGGATTGGTCGAGCCAAGCACTTTCGTGCGCACGTCGCGCACTCCGGCAGCCTGCATGACTGCGCGGACCGCACCGCCGGCAATGACGCCGGTCCCCTCAGAAGCTGGCTTCATGAGCACGCGGCCGGCGCCAAAGCGGCCGATCAATTCATGGGGGAGGGTATTCTCGATCAGCGGCACGCGAATCAGGTTCTTCTTCGCGGCCTCGACACCCTTCTTGATGGCCAACGGAACTTCGCGCGCCTTGCCGGTACCGAAGCCGACGTGGCCGCCCTCATCACCGACGACTACAAGCGCGGCGAACGAGAGGTTCTTGCCACCCTTCACAACTTTCGTCACGCGGTTGATCGAGATGACCTGATCTTTCAGATCCAATCCTTGTGCTGATATGCGCTGTTTCGGTTGTCTCATTACTCTTCTTTCGCGCTAGCTTCCTTCTTTTCTTTCTTGGCCTTCTTTGGCTTGGCCGGCGCTTCTTCAGATTCAGCCGGAGCCGCCGCTTCTGGTGCTTCGACTTCAACCACCTCGTCCTTATTCAGCCCCGCCGCGCGTGCCGCATCGGTCAAAGCCTTCACTCGGCCGTGGTAGAGATAGCCGCCGCGATCGAACACCACGCTGCTTACTCCGGCGGCAATCGCGCGTTCAGCAATCGCCTGCCCAACCTTTTTCGCCGCTTCGATGTTGCCACCAGTCTTCACACCTAGACTTTTTTCCGTCGTCGAAGCGGACGCAATTGTCTGTGCCTTCTCGTCATCGATCAATTGCGCGTAGATGTGATTCAAACTGCGATAGACCGCCAGCCGCGGACGCGCTGTCGTGCCGCGCACTTTGCGGCGAATACGGCTGTGCACCGCGGTCCTTACTTCTGCTCTGTTTCTGTTAGCCATTATTCGTGAATCGTTAATTGTGAATCGCAAATAGATCGTCTATTCACGATTTACTATTTACCGGTCTTGCCCGGTTTCAATTTCAACTGCACATCAGCGTAACGCACGCCTTTGCCTGTGTACGCATCGGGCTTGCGCAGCTTATGCATCTCGGCGCAAACCTGACCAAGCTTTTGCTTGTCAATTCCCGAAAGGGTAAGCGTTGTTTGATACTGCTGAATGCTGCCCTTCGTCGTCAGGCGTTCCGCTTTCGCTTCGATGCCCTCCGGAAGAGGAAACTCGATCGGGTGCGAGTAACCGAGCGCGAAAACGATCTTGCGTCCCTGCACATCAGCCTTGTAACCAACACCAACGATGTCCATCTGCTTCGAAAAGCCTTCGGTCACGCCCACAATCGCGTTGTTCGCCAACGCGCGAGCCAAGCCGTGCAACGCCGCCTGCTCTTTGGAGGCACGTTCCGCGACCAGCGACTCGTTCTCCTGCTTGAAAGTAATTCCTTCGGGAATCGGCGTCTTCAAGAGACCCTTGGCGCCTTTGACCTCAAGCTCACGATCTTTAATCGTGACTGTGACGCCCTTCGGAATCGTTATCGGTTTTTTACCAATGCGAGACATAAATTCATTTCCGATTTAGTAAACTTCCGCCAGCACTTCGCCGCCGACGTTTTCTTTGCGCGCCATTTTGCCGCTCATCAAACCACGCGAAGTCGAAACGATGTTGATGCCATAACCGCCGAGAACGCGCGGGATTTCGTGTGAACCTACATAAACTCTGCGACCAGGCCGCGACACGCGCGCCAGATACGTAATCGAGGACGTGCCACGCGCGTCGTAACGCAAAAAGATGCGGACGACCTTCTTCGCGCCTTCGCCTTTGACGACGAAGTTGTTGATGTAGCCTTCCTCTTTCAGGATGCGCGCAATTTCCAGCTTCAACTTTGACGCCGGAATATCGACGCGGGAATGCTTCGCGGCAACCGCGTTGCGAATTCGCGCCAACATATCGGCAATAGGATCAGTCATTCGTTAACTCCAAATCGTCAGTTGCCCGTTTTACCAACTAGATTTCACCACGCCAGGTATTTGCCCTGCCAGCGCCAACTCGCGAAAGCAAATGCGGCACAGATGAAACTTGCGCAGGTACGCCCGCGGCCGGCCGCATCGCCGGCAGCGCGTGTACGCGCGCGACGAGAATTTCGGCTTCCGATTAGCTTTCGCGATTAATGATTTTTTTGCCATTCTTCTTTGCTCTTGGCTCTTAGCTCTTTACCGCTTACGTCCTAAACGGCATTCCCAAACCCTTCAAAAGCGCGCGCGCCTGATCGTCATTGCGCGCCGTCGTCACGATCGAAATGTTCATGCCGCGCAGCTTGTCCACTTTGTTGAAATCGATCTCCGGAAAGATCAACTGTTCCCGAACTCCAATCGTGTAATTACCGCGGCCATCGAAGGCCTTCGGCGATACTCCGCGGAAATCTCGCACGCGGGGAAGCGCAATCGACACGAGCCGGTCGAAGAACTCGTACATCTGCTCGCCGCGCAGCGTCACCATCACGCCGATCGGCATACCCTGGCGCAGCTTGAAACTCGCGATCGATTTTTTTGCTTTCGTAATCACGGGTTTCTGTCCCGCGATCGATTTCAACTCCTCCACTGCCGTGTCGAGAACTTTCGCGTTCGCAATCGCTTCGCCCATGCCCATGTTGAGCACGATCTTGTCGAGACGCGGCACCGCCATCGGGTTCTTAATGCCGAACTCTTTGGCGATCGCCGGTGCGACTTCCTTTTGATAACGTTCTTTCAGTCTAGCCATAACTATTTGCTCATTGATTCATCGGTTCATTGATTCAACGGATCAATGAGCCAACGAATCAATCATCACTTCTCTAACGAATGGTCACTGGCTGTTGCCACTCTGAATTTCGTGCCGTCGTCGTTGAATTTGTACCCGACGCGCGAAGGTTTTCCCGATTGCGGATCGATCACTTGAACGTTCGAAATGTCGAGCCAGGATTCTTTGTCGATGATGCCGCCACCGCGATTGCCGGCAGGCTTCTGATGCCGTTTGATCATGCCGACAGCTTCGACTTTGACTTTGCCTTTGGCGGGCGCCACCGCCAGCACCCGACCACGCTTCCCCTTGTCGCGCCCGGCGATCAGCACCACCTGATCGTTCTTCTTAATCTTTGCTCGCTTAGTTGCTTTCATTTTTCGCTCAATCGCAAAATTACCAATTTGCGCTACTTCAAATAACCTCGGGCGCCAACGAAACAATCTTCATGTAATTCTTGTCGCGCAGTTCGCGCGCCACCGGTCCAAACACGCGCGTGCCGATTGGGGTTCCGTCTTCCTTAATTAACACCGCCGCATTCTGATCGAATCGAATATAGGTTCCGTCGCGGCGACGAACTTCTTTGCGCGTCCGCACGATGACGGCATCCTGCACCGTGCCCTTCTTGATCGTGCCGTCGGGCGAAGCTTCCTTCACCGTGACCTTGATCCGATCGCCGAGACTGGCAATCGCGCCAGTCGAGCCGCCGATGCCCATGATCATCTCAACGCGTCGTGCTCCCGAATTGTCAGCGACCTCAAGCGAGGTCATCATTTGAATCGTGACTACTTCGCCGCCTTCTGAACAATTTCAACTACGCGCCAACGCTTCTTTGCGGATAGCGGTCGCGTCTCAACGATGCGCACGCGATCGCCGACCGTCGCCCCGATATCATCATGCGCCATAAACTTCGAAGTACGCCGAACGTAACGTCGATACTTCGGATGCAGCACCTGTCGATCAACGCGCACGATTACCGTCTTTTGCATCTTGTCGGATGAAACGGTGCCGACTTTCTGCACGCGATTTCCGCGGCGACCTTTCACGGTCGCGATCTTCGACTCGGTTGCAGCGGCCGCAGTTTCACTCGACACGGTTTCAGCCGCCGTAGCTTCAGCCGCGGGCGTCTCACTCGACGCTGTTTCCGCTACCGGCTGCTCGATCGCGGGCGTTTCGGCCACGGTCTCCGGCGCCGGTGGCGCGTCTGTCGGTTCGTCTTTCTTTTTTCTTCTAAACATTGCTTTCGGTGCGCACGCCTCCGGCGTGTTTCATTTGGCTGCACTCCAGAAGAGCGCGACCCCGGCTACTTGCTCGCTGCTATCTCGCGCTGGCGCACTTCGGTGCGCAGGCGCGCGAGCGACTTCTTTTCCAGGCGCATCTTTTTGATCGCATCGACTTCGCCGAGCGCCAATTTGAAATTCAAGCGAAACAGCGACTCTTTCAAACGATCCGCTTCAGCCGCGAGATCCTCGTCCGCCATATCGCGATACTTATCGACTTCTTCTCGTCTCTTCATGACTAACTAGATCGCGCCGCCTTCCTGCTCTGCGCGCGTTACAAACTTCGTTTTGATCGGCAGCTTCTGTGCCGCCAGCTTCATCGCCTCACGCGCGGTCTTTTCGTCCACGCCTTCGATCTCGTAAAGGATGCGGCCGGGCTTTACTACCGCCACCCAATATTCGGGAGCGCCCTTGCCTTTTCCCATGCGCGTTTCCGCAGTCTTCTTGGTCACCGGCTTGTCGGGAAACATGCGAATCCAAATCTTGCCGCCGCGCTTGATATGGCGGGTCATCGCAATACGCGCGGCTTCAATCTGACGATCTGTGATCCACGCAGCCTCCAGCGTTTTCAATCCGTACTCGCCAAAGCTGATCATGCTGCCGCGGCTGGCGACGCCCGTCATGCGGCCGCGCATCTGCTTGCGATGCTTAACTTTTTTCGGCATCAACATGGCGTCTTACTCCTGTGGTCTTTCTCTGCGCGGACGTGGCCGCGCGCGACCCTCACGCGGACGCGGCGTATCGTTAATCGGATCGGTTCCGGTGCCGCGCGCCATCGCCGCCTTCGCGTCGAGAATAACGCCGCGATAAATCCAAACCTTGACCCCGATAACTCCGAACGTCGTGTGCGCTTCCGCAAATCCGTAGTCAACATCTGAACGCAGAGTGTGCAGCGGCAATTGACCTTGCAGATGCCACTCGCTGCGCGCGATTTCCGCCCCATTCAAACGGCCACTGACCTTTACCTTAATTCCCTGCGCGCCGAAGCGAAGCGACTCTTCCACGGCTTTGCGCATGGCGCGACGGAAAGCAATTCGCTTTTCGAGCTGCGCCGCAATCTTCTCAGCCTGCAACTGCGCGTTCAGCTCCGGCTTATGAATCTCCTGAATTGAGACCAGCACTTCGCGACCAGTACGCGACGAGATATCCGCTTTCAGCTTATCGATCTCCGAACCCTTGCGGCCGATGATGATGCCCGGACGCGAAGTGTAGATGATGATCTTCAAGCGATTCGCCGCGCGCTCGACATCGACGTGCGACACGCCGGCACCGGCAAAGCGTCGCTTGAGATCGGCCTTCAGCTTCAGGTCCTCGATCAGGAAATCACCGAACTGCCGCTTCGCAAACCAGTGCGAATGCCAGTCTTTGTTGTAGCCGAGGCGAAAACCGTATGGATGAACTTTTTGGCCCAATCGTTACTCCTCTGAAATTTGGAATCTGGAATATCAATCCAGACTCGACGCGTCTATTCTTCCTTCTTCTTCCGTTTCAGCGCACTGCCGAGTTTCGACGCAGCTTTCTTAGCGCCTGTTTTCCTTGAAGAACTCTTGTCTGGAGTCTCGCTCACCTGAGCCGAGCTTTCGGCTTCCGGCTTCGCCGCGCGTTTCATTCTCGGCGCAGCCGCCGCGCCGCCGCGTCTCGCGCTCTTGCTGGCGGCCGGTTTCGCTTCAGACTTCCCGTCCGTCTTCGCTGCACCCTTCTCATCGCTCGAGAGCAGGATGGTCACGTGACAGAAGTGGCGTCGCTCTTTGTACGCTCGACCCTGTGGCGCGGGGCGCATGCGACGCCGGTTCTTGGTCGGCCCTTGATCGACGTAAGCTGCTTTCAACCACAGATCGTCTGGATCGACCGAGACATTCGCTTTCTCCGCTGCCTCGTTCGCGTTGGCGATTGCCGACTTAACGCACTTCTCAATGCCCAGCGCGGCGCGCTTATTAGAGAAGCGCAGAATCGCCAGCGCCTGGTTCACGTTCTTGCCGCGGATCATGTCAATCACCAGCCGCGCCTTTTGCGCCGACCCGCGTAAGTATTTTGCACTCGCTCTTGCTTCCATAATCTAGTGATTTACGGCCCTTACGCCGCCGGTGCTGCCGGCGCGCTACCGCCAGCCGGTGCTACCTTTGCAGTCTTTTCTGCCTTTTCAGCCTTTGTTCCTGAATGGCCCTTGAATGTTCGCGTCGGCGCAAATTCGCCGAGCTTGTGTCCGACCATGTTCTCTGTCACGTAAATCGGAATGTGCCGTTTGCCGTTGTGCACGCCGAACGTCAGACCAACCATGTCCGGCGTAATCGTCGAACGGCGCGACCAGGTTTTGATCACCTGCGGCCGCTGCCCGCCCGAGCGAACGCGCTCGACCATCTTGCGAATGCCCTTATCGATCCAGGGACCTTTTTTAACTGAACGCGGCATCGATTACTTCACTCTCCGATCTCTTACGATCATCTTCTTCGTACGCTTGTTGTGACGCGTCTTGTAACCGCGCGTCGGCTGACCCCAAGGCGTTACCGGATTTCTTCCGCCCGAAGTCTTACCTTCACCGCCGCCGTGTGGGTGATCCACCGGGTTCATCGCGACGCCGCGTACATGCGGGCGAATTCCTTTCCATCGCGAACGGCCAGCTTTGCCCAAGCTAATGTTTTCGTGCTCGACGTTGCCGACCTGCCCTACGGTCGCGCGACACTCAACCGGAACGCGCCGCACTTCCCCCGAAGGCATGCGCAACTGCGCGTACAAACCTTCCTTCGCGAGCAACTGCGCAAACGATCCGGCCGCGCGCGCCATCTGCCCACCCTTGCCCGGACGCAGCTCGATGTTATGAATCTGCGTACCCAGCGGAATGTTCCGAATCGGCAGTGTATTACCTGGCAGAATGTCCGCATCTTCGCCGCTGGCGATCGTCTTGCCGACTCCCAAACCTACCGGCGCGATGATGTAACGCTTCTCGCCATCCAAATAAGTCACCAGCGCAATGTTCGACGAGCGATTCGGATCGTATTCGATCTGCGTCACGCGTCCGGGAATGCCGTCCTTGTCGCGCTTGAAATCGATCACGCGATAGAAACGCTTATGACCGCCGCCGCGACGACGCACCGTGATCCGGCCATCGTTGTTGCGACCCGAGATGCGCTTCTTCGGCTCGAGCAGAGACTTCTCAGGCACCGCGCCCACAGTCAATTCGTCGCGCGTCAGATAGGTCTGATAGCGCCGCGCCGGCGATGTCGGTGTTAGTTTCTTGATTCCCATATCAACTATTTCGAAATTCGAATTGCGAAAGTCGAATTACTAGATCGCTTCGCCGTAATCAACCGGCTTCTCACCGTGCTTCAGGGTCACAAACGCCTTCTTCCACGAAGGCTTGCGGCCTTCGGTGCGTCCGCGGCGCGCCATCTTGCCCATGTACTGGGCGGTGCGCACTTGATCGACCTTCACCTGGAAGATCGTCTCGACGGCGTTCTTAATTTCCGGCTTGGTCGCGCGGCGATCGACGCGGAACGTCAGAAGCTGCCGGCGATCCTGCGTCTCTTCTTTCGCCACCAGCGCCTTCTCGGTAATTACCGTCGACTTGATGATGTCCCAAACGGTTCGCATTGCTTAGACTGCCGCTCCTCTGTTTTTCGGCATGCGACGCGGTGGCCGCTCCTCGCCGTCGTGCGGACGCGAGTGATAATTCTCAGCGTCGTCCTTCGCCCGCGGCCTCAAGATATCGGTCAGCTCTTCGACCGTCTTTGGCGTCAACACCACCTTCTGATGATTCACCAGATCATAAATGTTCACGCCATAGCTGTTCACAACTTTTGCCGTCTGCACGTTGCGCGAGGCAAGCATCAGTTTCGTGTTCTTCAGCGAATCGACGATCAAGGTCTTGCCGCTCAGCTTCAAACTGCCGAGCGTGTTGATGAACTCCCTGGTTTTCGGATGCTCCAAATTCCAGTCGTTGACGATGATTAGATTGCCCTCGCGCAGCCGCTCAGAAATCGCCGAACACATGGCGCGCTTGCGCATCTTTTTCGGCAAGTTGTACGACCAATCACGCGGCTGTGGTCCGTGCACGTTGCCGCCACCCTTCCACAGCGGTGAGCGCAAACTCGCGATGCGCGCGCGGCCGGTGCCCTTTTGTTTCCAAAGTTTACGTCCAGCGCCTTCAACATCTCCGCGGGTCTTCGTTGCCGAAGTCCCGGCGCGCCGGTTCGCCAGAAAGCTTCGCACAGCTTCATGAATCAGGGGCTCATTGAGCGGAACATCAAACACCACGTCGGGTAATTCGATGTCGCCAACCTCTTTGCTGGTCAGATCCAGTATTTTGGTTGTTGGCATAAGGGAACCTCCGGAAACAAAGTCGGGTTTTGTTTCTATCTACTTCTTGCCTTGTCGCGCCGCTTTCTTTACGACGACGACACTACCGTTTGCGCCAGGCACAGCGCCTCTGATCATCAACAAATTGTTTTCCGCGTCCACGCGAGCAACGGTCAATCTCTTAATCGTGACGCGAACATCGCCCATGTGACCCGAAGAGCGATTACCTTTGATAACGCGCGAAGGAAAAGCCGACGCGCCAATCGAACCCGGTGCGCGCACGTTCATCGAACCGTGCGACTCGGGGCCGCGATTAAAGTTGTGACGCTTGACGGTGCCGGCAAAGCCGCGGCCTTTTGACTTTCCCACCACGTCAACAACATCGCCGTCGGCAAACTGATCCACGAGAATCTTGTCGCCAACATTCGTGCTGTCATCCGACGCCGCCAAGCGAAATTCTTTCAGGATTCGCGTCGGCGGGATCCCGCCACCGGTTTTTTCAAAATGGCCGCGCATGGGCTTGTTCACGTTTTTCAGCTTGATCGGCCGATCTTCAACTAGTCCAAGCTGCACCGCGTCGTAACCATCCTTGCCGCCGGCGCTCTTCTTCTGCACGACGACGCATGGGCCGGCCTTGATGACTGTCACCGGAGTGACCGTGCCATCAGGCGCGAACAACTGCGTCATGCCAACTTTCTTGCCGATGATTCCGTTAATCATTTCAGCTATTGCTTTCCGAACGCTTTAATTTCCACATCCACACCCGCTGGAAGATCCAGCTTCATTAGTGCATCAACCGTCTGCGGTGTCGGATCGAGAATGTCCATTAGGCGCTTGTGCGTTCTGATTTCAAACTGCTCGCGCGACTTCTTATCGACGTGCGGCGAACGCAACACCGTCCACTTATTCTTTACCGTGGGCAGCGGAATCGGCCCAGCCACGCGCGCGCCGGTTCGCTTTGCCGTCTCGACAATTTCCGTCGTCGATTGATCCAGCACGCGATGATCGTAAGCCTTGAGCCTAATTCTGATTTTTTCGTTCAGCATCTGGGTACGCACGCCTCCGGCGTGCTTCTCCTTCAAATCATTTAGCCTTGCAGCAGCACGCCGGAGGCGTGCGTACCCAGGGCTACTCCACCACTTCCGAAACAGTACCGGCGCCGACGGTGCGGCCGCCTTCGCGAATCGCGAAGCGCAAGCCCTTCTCCATGGCAATAGGCGCAATCAATTCAATCTCCATCTGCACGTTGTCGCCGGGCATCACCATCTCCACGCCCTGCGGCAGGTGCGCGACACCAGTAACGTCTGTCGTCCGGAAGTAAAACCGCGGACGATAGCCCGTGAAGAACGGCGTATGGCGTCCACCTTCTTCCTTCGTCAGAACGTAAGCTTCTGCTTTGAACTTCGTGTGCGGTGTGATTGAGCCGGGCTTC
>JAJPKD010000028.1 GCA_021323895.1 Acidobacteriota bacterium
ATCGTGCCGATGGACGAAGCGCTGTGTCGGGCGGTGATTGATTTGTCGGGTCGCTTCTATCTGGTTTACGAAGTGCAGACGAAGCGGCAAAAGATCGGAAATTTCTCGATTGAACTCGCGGAACATTTCTGGCGATCGTTCGCGGACACCGCGAAGTTCAACTTGCATATCGATTGCCTGCGCGGCCGGAACACGCATCACATCCTCGAAGGAACATTCAAGGCGACGGCGCGCGCGTTGAAGCAGGCCGTGGCCCGCGATCCGCGCATTCAAGACGTGCCCAGCACGAAAGGAGTTCTGTAACCGATGCCGCGTGTCGCGATCATTGATTACGGCGTCGGCAATCTGCGTTCGGTCGAAAAAGCGTTCGTCGCGACTGGATGCGATGCAGTGGTCAGTTCCGATCGCGAAGTGCTTGAGCAAGCCGAGCGATTGGTCTTGCCCGGAGTCGGCGCGTTCGCGACTTGTATGAGTGAACTAAGCAAACGTGGATTCGATGAGTTGGTGCTGCGACGCGCCGCTGAAGGGACGCCGCTGCTGGGCGTTTGCGTTGGCATGCAGATGTTGTTTGAAGAGTCGGAAGAGTTCGGCCACGCGCGAGGCCTAGCTTTGTTGCGCGGACGCGTGCGTGCTTTCAAAACAGATTTGCCGGTGCCGCATGTCGGTTGGAATCTGGTTCGCCACAAACGGCCGCACGTGTTGTTTGAAGGAATCGACGATCGCTCTTTCTTCTATTTTGTGCATTCGTTCTTTTGCCAGCCCGAGTCAGCAGACGTGGTCATTGGCGAGACGGATTATGGTTCGACCTTCGCGTCAATTGTCGCGCACCAAAACATTTGCGGCGTCCAGTTTCATCCCGAAAAAAGCCAGCGCGATGGACTGAAGTTATTGAAGAATTTTGCCGAAGCGGATTTCACGGGAAGCTGAGAGATGTTGGCGAAACGAATCATTCCTTGTCTTGACGTCGATCGCGGCCGCGTGGTGAAGGGCATCAGGTTTGTCTCGCTCGTCGATGCCGGCGATCCAGTCGAGCAGGCGCGCGCTTATGACGCGCAGAGTGCGGACGAACTAACGTTTCTGGACATCACCGCTTCGTCGGACAAGCGCGCGATCATGATTGACATGGCGCGCCGAGTCGCTGACGAAGTATTCATCCCGCTAACGATCGGCGGTGGTTTGAGTTCGGTCGAAGACATTCGCGCAGTCTTGCGCGCCGGCGCCGACAAAGTTTCGATGAACACCGCCGCAGTCGAGCGGCCTGAATTGATCGCGGCAGCCGCCGAAACATTCGGCAGTCAATGTGTGGTGCTCGCGATCGATGCACGACGCCGAAACGCGACCGATCCATCGCAGGGCTGGGAAGTCTTCACGCATGGTGGCCGGACTAACGTTCATCTCGACGCGATTGAATGGGCAACCCGCGCGGAGAAACTCGGAGCGGGTGAAATTCTTTTGACCAGCATGGATCGCGATGGCACGCGCGACGGATACGACCTTGAGTTGACGAGCGCGATCAGTTCCGCTGTGCGCATTCCGGTGATTGCGTCGGGCGGCGCGGGAAAGCCCGAACACTTTCACGAAGCGCTGACCGTTGGTGGCGCGAGCGCGGTGCTGGCTGCTTCGCTCTTTCATTTTGGCGAATACAAAATCAGCGATGTGAAATCCTATCTGCGCGAACGAGGAGTAGTGGTGCGATGAATATCGACGACATCAAATTCGACGAGCGCGGCCTGGCGCCGGCGATTGTGCAGGACGCGCGCACGCGGCGCGTGCTCATGCTGGCGTACGTGAATCGCGAGAGTCTGCAACGCACAATCGAAACCGGGGAGACGTGGTTTTGGTCTCGTTCGCGGCAGGAGCTTTGGCACAAAGGCGCGACATCTGGGAACACGCAACAGGTCGAAAGTATTTCGGCTGATTGTGACGGCGATGCTGTGCTGGTTTCGGTTGTGCCGCAGGGTCCGGCGTGTCACACGGGTGAGGAATCGTGTTTCTTCAATTCTTTGGTTGAGAAAGATGGTCTCGCGGAAACTGATTTAGCTACGACGCTTGCGCGGCTCTATGAATTGATCGAATTGCGCCGGCGCGAACGTCCCGAAGGCTCTTACACGACGTACCTGTTCGATCAAGGGCTCGACAAAATCTTGAAAAAGGTAGGCGAAGAAGCCACGGAAACAATTGTGTCTGCCAAGAACGAAGATCGCGCGGGGTTGGTTAATGAAGCATCAGATCTGCTTTATCACTTGCTCGTGTTGTTTGTTGAGCGAGGCGTTAGCCTCAGTGATGTCAACTATGAACTCGTGAAACGGGGAAAGGAAGCGCGCGCGAGATCGTGAACTCAACTGAAGGGAAAGAACTGCTTGATTTCGCAGTGCAACTCGCGCAAGAGGCTGGCGAGCTTACCTCGCGTTATTTCAAGCAATCGATCGCGGCCGAGCGAAAGGCGGATCGATCATTCGTGACGATTGCCGATCGCGAAGCCGAACAAATGATTCGCGCGCGCATCGAGGCAGCGTTTCCTGACGATGGAATTCTCGGCGAAGAGGAAGGCGAAAAGGAAAGCCGATCGGGACGACGCTGGATCATCGATCCGATCGACGGGACCTTTTCGTTTGTTCATGGCGTCCCGCTGTACGCGGTTTTGTTGGCGCTCGAAATCGACAGCGAGCCGGTTATTGGCGTCGTGAATCTGCCTGAGCTAACCGAACTTGTTTTTGCGGCTCGCGGGCTCGGCTGCTTTCTCAACGGCAAGCCTGCGAAAGTTTCATCGAGGGACTCGCTCGACGAATCGCTCCTGCTTTGCACCGACTTCGGCACCTGCGCTGCGCACGGATTCGGCGTCGCGAGCGAGCGTTTACAGCAACGCGTCGAAGCGCGGCGCACATGGGGCGATGCGTACGGTCACATCCTGGTGGCGACCGGTCGCGCCGAGATCATGCTCGATCCAATCATGAATGTTTGGGATTGCGCGCCACTGCTGCCGATCCTTGAAGAAGCCGGCGGCACTTTCACAGACTGGCACGGCGCGAAAACGATTCGTGGCAACAACGCGATTTCCACGAATGGCATGCTCTTCGAGGAAGTCATGGCCATCATTCAATCATGCTGATTATCCCGGCAATCGATCTGCGCGACGGACGCTGCGTGCGTCTGAAGCAAGGGCGCAAGGATCAGGTCACGCAATACCACGACGATCCAGTTCAGGTTGCGCGAAACTTTCAGAACGACGGCGCGCAGTGGTTGCACGTCGTCGATCTCGATGGCGCATTCGCTGAGAGTAATTCAAAGAATCGTCAGACGCTCAAAGAGATCATCGATGCGCTCGACATTCCGATTCAGTTCGGCGGTGGATTGCGCAGCTATGCTGATGTTGAAAGTGCGCTGCAGCTTGGCGTGTCGCGAGCGGTACTTGGCACGCTGGCGGTTGAATCTCCCGAAACGTTGAAAAAATTAATCGACTCGTTCGGCGCGGATCGAATCGCGGTTGGCATAGATGCCAAGCAGGGCAAAGTAACGACTCGAGGCTGGGAGAAATCGGAAGCGATCGACGCGCTGAGCTTGGCCCGCAACATGGCGGATTTAGGCGTCGCGCGCGTCGTTTACACCGACATCGCGCGCGATGGCATGCTCGAAGGACCGAACCTGGAGATGACGCGAGAGGTCGCGCGCGAATCAGGCTTGAAGGTAACTGCTTCGGGCGGCATCTCGTCGCTCAGTGACATCAGTCGGCTGAAAGAAATTGAAGACTCCGGCGTTGACAGCGTGATTGTCGGACGCGCCTTATACGAAAACAGATTCACAGTCGCTGACGCGATCCGCGCTGCAACTTAAACATGACTCGCTTGACTTCCCCCCAACCAACATTCGTGTTAAGACTCTCCCTCGCATGAGTTTGCTTGCCGTCAGGAACCTATCCGTTCGCATCCAGGACAAGTTAGTTGTGGATGACGTCAGTTTTGAGCTGTCGTCGCGCGAGCGGCTCAGCATTCTCGGGCCAAATGGAGCAGGGAAGACGGTCCTGCTGAAGGCGCTGCTTGGTTTGCTGCCGTCCAGCGGAGAGATTGTTTGGTCGCCCGCGGCGCGAATTGGCTATGTGCCGCAGAAGATCGATGCAGAGATTCACCTGCCGCTGACTTTCAACGATCTCTTTCACGCTAAATGCAGCACGCTCAAAGTTTCAATCAACGACGCGCAAGCGGTGGCCGGCAACGTCGGCCTGACCAGAGAAATCCTCGCGACGCCGGTTGGCCATCTTTCCGGCGGCCAGTTTCAGCGCGGACTGATTGGCTTCGCGCTCATCGGCGAGCCCAACGTTCTGCTGCTTGATGAACCAACCGCGAGCGTTGACGAGCCGGGCGAAGAGCACATCTACGAACTCATTCACCGCTTGCAGGAAGAGCGTAACCTCGCGAGCATCATGGTCTCTCACGATCTCAGTTTCGTGTTTCGTTATGCGACGACGGTACTCTGTCTGAATCGACAGAAGGTTTGTTTTGGCGCGCCGCGCGACGCTCTGTCGCACGAGGTGCTGGAAAAGTTGTACGGAGAATCGGTCGGCTTCTACGACCATGACCATCACGTGCAGGTTCCCCAAACAGTTCAATCGTGACGACCGCCGAAATTTATTCGCTCGTGCTTGTCCTGCTGACCGCGCTGGCGGCTGGCCTGGTCGGCAGCTTTGCTTTGATGAAGCGAATGAGTCTGGCCGGGGATGTCGTCTCGCACATCGCGCTGCCCGGTTTAGGAATCGCGCTCTTGCTCAATGTCAATCCGCTGATTGGCGCGGCGGTCGCGTTGTTCTGCGGGACAATTCTCATTTGGCGTTTGCAGGAAAGCGCGACGATGACGACAGACGTCGCGATTGGTGTGATCTTCACCGCCGCCCTGGCCGTGGGAATCGTGCTGACGCCGAGCGAAGATTTGATCGAAGCTCTGTTCGGAAGCTTTCAGAGTCTGACACCGCTTTGGTTCGCGATCGGATTGCTAGCGGTCGGATTGATTGTCGCGTTCATTTTGGTCTTTCGCCACAAGCTGATCCTTTCGCTCTTCTCGCCCGAGCTGGCGGCCGCCACCGGTGTGAGAGGTTCGCGTTTGAATCTCTATTTCCTCCTGATTTTCAGCCTGACTATTCTGTTGGGTCTGAGGTTTCTGGGTGCGATCCTGGTCGGCGCTTTGATCATCATTCCGGCGGCGATTGGGCCGCAACTGACTCACACCCTCACGGCGTTTCTGGTTACCTCATCCGTGGCGAGCGTTCTTTCCGTGCTGCTGGGATTCATGATCAGCCGCTCTTATCCGCACTTCACCATTGCCAAAGTTACCCTTAACCTGACGCTCGGTCCCGCAATTATCGCGGTGGCGACGGGGCTGTTCCTGCTTAGTCTGTTGAGGAAAAAGATTTAGTGAGTACGAGAATCGCAAAATCGCACGCCTGACCTCAAAATAAATGAGTGACGATCAACTTAGAAGAAAGATCGAGATCCTTCAGGTTCCTTGGCGAAGTGTGACTGGAAGATAGAGGTTCGCTTTTTGAAAATCTAAGAGTTGAAGGTTTATGAAAAAGAAGGTAAGACTTGCTTGGATCTTGCCCGGGCTATATCTGATTGTCGTCGCGTTTACGATATGCGGTGACGTCATATGGGCAGGCCACCTCCCAAACTGGATCCAGCGTGTCTTCTTTGCGGCAAGCTTACCTTGTTACATGGTCAGTTTCCTATGGCCAAAGTCATTAATCAATGGATTAGTCAATCTGATTCTATGCTTAGTAATCAACTTGATTGCGTACGTCGGTATCGGACTCGCAATGGATACGGTCATTCGGCGTAATAGGCAATGACCCCTTCGGGTAAGGCGGCACCCTCCAAAAAAGACGCTAACGAAGAGATGTAGCTGTCATGAATGGGGATGGCGTTGTGACAATGACAACAACGGCAACATGATTGCGAAATCAGATGGCAGCGGAACGACTTCCTTGGCTTGGGATTTCGAGAACCGTTTGACGCAGGTTGTCACTCCATCCTCTGGCAACGTGACCTACAAGTACGACGCACTCGGTCGCCGCATTCAGCGCACGCCATGGAGCGGTGTCTCAACCAACTTCAGCTATGACGGCGCTGATGTGGTGCGCGACAAAAACTCTGACGCAACAACCATCGATTACTTAAACGGTCCCGGAGTCGATAACAAGATTTGGCAGAAGGGCGCAACGCAATACTTCTTCAGCCAGGATCATCTCGGCAGCACGACGGCCTTGACCAATGCCAACGGCGTATTATTTGAGCGGGATACTTACGATGCTTATGGCAATACTGCAGGCGGTTCAGTAACTCGCTACGGGTATGCTGGACGTGAACGAGACGCCACTACGAGCTTGATATTTTATCGAGCGCGTTGGTATGACCCACCGGCGGGACGATTCATCTCCGAAGATCCTATTGGATTAGGAGGAGGCGTTAATCAGTTTGGATACGTCCGGAACAATCCTGAAAATCGGATTGATCCCTCAGGCCTCTACGACGAAGATGTCCATTTTTACCTTACTTACTTCCTGGCCCTTAAGAATAAGTGTTTTTCTGATACCGAAGCTCGAGCAATTGCGGAATTCGACCAGTACACAGACGAGAATTCGGAAACGTCTCCGGAGCTAGGCTATATTTTCCTTCCACAACTTAATGGAGCACTCCCAGATATCAAAGTAATTCCTGACGTGTTCGCTCAATATAAGAACGCTACATATCACTCATTGTACGAAGGCAGCTATGAAGGGCGCACATCCCCCGAATTATGGAGAATGGCATTGGAAAAGGGTCGATATGGCAGTATGGCTGGGCTCGGTACTTTCTTGCACGCCGATCAAGACAGCTTTGCGCATGATGGCTTCGGGGATCCGGCATGCGGCCATGGGTGTTATGCGGGTCATTATCCAGATAACACGAATGTTGATGTTCCCAAAACACTGCGTATGGCGGGCGCGACATGGAAGGCGTTGAATGAGTTTGCGAAAGCGAACTGCGGCTGCGAAGCAAAGTGGGATCCTTCGTGGTGGGATGTGATTAGGAGATTTGCGGAGGTGGGTTATGCCGATCCAATTCAGAAAGTTACTAGATCCCTCAGTCCTGAACTCATTGAACGCAAAAGGCTAATTCTTGACGTACCGAATAGATGGTAGGTTCATAGGCGGCTGTTGAATCCGAGGAAATGGCTTAGTATTTTGTGACGATGAAGTTCCGCTATATTCTTCCGACTGCATATGTGGTCGCCCTAATAGCAATTTTTGCGGGTTCCATGCGCGGTGGTGGGCATGGGCCGAACCCATTTGACCTGTTGGTTCGTCCAGTCTCATTTCCTTGTGAACTTGTCGCATTTGTGTTCCCTCCTTCAAGTGGATCTAGCGGATTAGTTCAACTAGTTGTTTGTCTGCTTGTGGGAATCCTCACGTATGGTCTGCTAGGTTTTCTGATTGACGTGGCGATTAAGAAATGGCGATCGTGAATCGTCCCGAGAAGTTAAGAACGGCGTCGGGGCGAACGCAGCGATCAATGCAAGCCTGAATTGAGACAATAGCTTCTTACGGGTCATCCCGTAGCCATAGAACCAAGAGAGGCCAATTCTGTATTTCAGTTAGGCTGCTGACAATTGTTATGGTGGCTCTTGAATGTTCAAGAGCCACTCGCAGCGAACGGCAGCGATGCTTGGTCCTTCTTCCGCGAACCGGTCTTTTCGCGAGTCGTCCCATTCACTCGTGCGCGGCCTGAGCTGACATTCTCTTTTCTTGGTGCCATGCCCTCACGTTCTCTTTCTTTCGCCCGAGTGCGCCTGGCGTTGCGTTCGCAGTTGTTCAAGAACTCAGTCAGATGTTCGGCGCAGTAAAGCACACGGTTTCCGATGCGAAAGAACTTGATGCGTCCGGCTTCACGGGCGCGAAGAAGGGTGATGCGAGCGATGCCTAAGCGCTTCGCTGCCTGTTTCTCGGAAAGTACATTTGGACACCTATGACGGTATGAATCGATTAACGAGATTGAAGGATGCCAAGAGCGCGACGGTAATTGCGGACAATAACTACACCTACAATAATTCCAACCAAATCATCCAGAATACCGACCAGAGCGGCACTCATGCTTATGGTTATGACGCGCTCGATCGTCTGACAGCGGCAAGTTATCCCGCCACTGGCAATGAAAGTTATGCTTACGATTCAGTTGGTAATCGCACCAGTTCGCACCGGAGCAGCACATACGCGTATCAACCAAACAACCGTCTGACAGGTACGGCTTCCGCGAGCTATCTCTACGATAACAATGGCAACATGAGTGGGAAGTCAGATGGCGCGGGCACGACGCAGTTAGTTTGGGATTTCGAAAACCGTCTGACGAACATCGTTACGCCATCCGCCGGCACTGTCGCGTACAAGTATGATGCGCTGGGGAGGCGGATTCAGCGCACGCCATCGAACGGCATTTCAACCAACTTCAGTTATGACGGGGCCGACGTCGTACGCGACAAGAACTCAGACGCCACGACTATCGATTACCTGAACGGCCCGGCGTTGACAACAAGATTTGGCAGAAGGGCGCAACGCAGTACTTCTTCAGCCAGGATCATCTTGGCAGCACAAGTGCGCTTACGAACGCCAGTGGAGTTCTTGTCGAACGTGAGACCTATGACGCCTATGGCAACAGCAACGGGAGTGCGCTAACGCGTTACGGATACACCGGTCGTGAACGAGATTCGGCGACGGGGCTGATGTATTACCGCGCGCGTTGGTATGACGCGCAGCTAGGCCGATTCACTTCAGAGGATCCGATTGGATTAGCTGGTGGCTTAAATTATTTTGCTTATGTTCGCAACAATCCTCCGAATTCAACCGATCCATACGGTCTGTACGACATCGATGTCCACTATTACCTCACTTATTACTTGGCAAAAGCCACGGGTTGTTTCAGCGATCCTGAAGCAAGGGAAATCGCTGAGGGCGATCAGCATTCCGACGAAGACGACGATAAGAAGCCGGGCTGGGGGAAGAAGTGGAAAAGGGGTTGGTGGGGTGGCCCAGAAGCCGTCGCGGATGAAGAGCAGCGGAAAAGAAATGCAGACTTTCACGCCTTTGGTACTCCCGAACAAAACGCGAAGCGAGCCGACGAGCTTCTCAATATCGCGTTACAAGGCGGGGGAAAACTGCGGGGCTTTGGGACGTATTTGCACTTTAGTCAAGACTCTTACAGTCACAGTGAACATGCAGGAAATACGACATGGGGACAGATCACGGGGGGGGAAAGTCGTGACCACGCAAGTTTTGATAAAGGCAAAGCGATGGATATGGCTCGCGATACATATGAGAAGCTTTGGAAATTTGGCGCAGCGCGCGGTTGCAAATGCCACGGAGACGTCGATTGGGATATCGTTAAGGGGTTTATTGATGTTGGTTACGCTACATGGGACCCGAGAGAGTGGGTCTGGAGAGTTGACAATGACCAGCTTCGCGAAAAGATCCGAATTCTCGGTGTCC
>JAJPKD010000038.1 GCA_021323895.1 Acidobacteriota bacterium
ATTTCTTACGATGGGTTTTTGCCGCTGATGGCTCTCGTGAATCCGCATCCGGCGTTGAAGGTTTCGGTGCCGATGAATCCGATGGTCGATGGCTGGATGGGTGACGACTGGTTTCATAACGGCGCGTTTCGCGAGCAGAACCTGCCTTACATTTACGAGCAGGACGGATCGCGTTCGAACGATTACAAATGGTGGACGACGCACTTTGACGATTACGACATGTACATGCAGGCAGGCTCGGCGGGCGAGCTGGGTCGCCAGCGCGGACTTGAGCAGACCGGGTTCTGGCGAAAGATCGTCGAGCATCCGGCATACGATTCGTTCTGGCAACAGCAGGCCGTGGATAAGCTGTTGGCGAAAGAGCCTCTGAAAGTTCCGGTGATGCTGGTGCACAGCCTTTGGGATCAGGAAGACATCTATGGCGCGATTGCGGTGTACAAAGCGATCGAGCCGAAGGATTCGAAGAACGATCATGTGTTTCTGGTTATGGGGCCGTGGCATCACGGGCAGGAGATTGCCGACGGCTCATCGCTCGGCGCGATCAAGTGGGGCAGTGACACGGCGCTCTATTTTCGGCAGAAGATTCTGCGGCCGTTTCTCGATCATTATTTGAAGGACGACGCGCCGAAGATGGATGTGGCGCCGGTCACGGCGTTTGAGTCTGGGACGAATGAATGGCGGAGGTTCACCTCATGGCCGAGCGCGGAAAAAGGAACGGCGCTCTATCTAAAGCCGGGAATGAAGTTGAGCTGGAACGCGCCGGAGGTACCGCCTCCGGGGCGCGGCACTATCGCAATTCCCCAGGTTTATGACGAGTACATCTCCGATCCAGCGAAGCCGGTGACAAATCGCATTCGTCCCGTTCCATCGAGTGGTTACGATTCGTGTCAGCAATGGCCTTGCTGGTTGGTTGACGACCAGAGAGATTTTTCTGGTCGCCAGGATGTGCTCGCCTACAGCTCGGATGTTTTGAAAGAGCCGTTGAAAATCAGCGGCCAGCCGATCGTGAACCTGATCGCGTCAACCAGCGGCACGGATTCTGATTGGGTGGTGAAAGTGATCGATGTGTATCCGGACGAAACAGCGCCGGACAAAACGCTCGGTGGTTATCAACTCGCAGTTTCGATGGATATCTTCCGAGGGCGCTATCGCGAGAGTTTCGCGGATCCTAAACCGATTACGCCGAATGAGCCGTTACTTTATAAGTGGGCGTTGCCGACGACGAATCATGTGTTTCAGCCGGGGCATCGGATCATGATCCAAATTCAGTCGAGCTGGTTTCCGCTTTACGATCGCAATCCACAGAAATTTGTGCCGAACATTTTCTTGGCGAAGCCTGAGGATTACCAGAAGGCGACGCAGCGGATTTATCACGAGCGGGGCAGGGCGAGTTTTGTTGAGTTGCCGGTAGTGACAAGCAAGTGAGCAGTCAGCAGTGAGCAGTGGGCAGTTACAAAGGAAACCAATGGCTGAAGCGAAAACGAGACCAACGAAGCAGACTGTGAAGAAGTTCATCTCAGGGATTGTCGATGAGCGGACGCGAAAAGATTGCTCGATGATTGCCAACCTGATGGAAGAAGCGGCCGGCAGCAAAGGCGTCATGTGGGGATCGAGCATCGCCGGTTACGGAACGCGCACGATCAAATACGCGAATGGCAGCGAAGCAGACTGGCCGGTGATTGCGTTCTCGCCGCGCAAACAGAATTTGACGTTGTACCTTTCGCTGGGCGATGACCAGCAACAGGAACTGCTGGCGAAGCTTGGCAAGCACAGTACCAGTAAGGGATGTCTTTATATCAAAAGACTTGCGGATGTGGATCAGACCGTACTGAAGAAGCTGATCAAGAATTCGGCGAAGAAGAAGCGGTAGAGGCTGGAGACTTGGGACTAGATGCTGAAGACTTGAGACCACTTTTCAAATCTCTAGCCTCAAGTCTCTAATGATGAAACGATTTCCCAAATCAATTGCCGACGCGATTCGCGACGCGAAGATCCTCGGTATTCGCGCCGGGTCGAAGCCTCATCGCATCATCGGCATCTGGGCAGTCGTCGTCGAAGGCCGCGTGTTCGTGCGCTCGTACAGTTTGAAGGAGCGAAGCTGGTACCGCACGTTTCTCGAAGAGCCCCGCGGCATCATCGAAGTGAACGGCAAGCAAATCAAGGTGCGACCGGTCTTCACCCGTAGCGAGCGTTTGAAGAAGCTGGTCGATCGCGCTTATGCGGAAAAATTTCCGACGCCGGGATCGCGCGTGTTCGTTCAAGGCTTCAAAGAAAAGAAGCGAAGAGATACGACGACTGAATTGGTTCCTTACTAATCTACAAGGCAAAATCAATCCGCAGATTACGCAGATGAAGAAGAACAAGTACCGTCATCATCGGCCCTATGCCGGTTACGATTGGCAGGGCAAAGTTCCCGCGTCTAAACGAATAAAACAGCAAATTTCTATTCTGCGTAATCTGTGTAATCTGCGGATAATTCTTCCTATGGTCCGAAGCGTCTCCGGTACTCGGCTGAGGTGATAAAGGCTTTCACCATTTCGGCAGCGCGAAAATCGCCGTTGAATTGATTTAGCTTATTCAACCAAAAGTCGTATCCAGCAAAATTGTTGTCCGGTGCGTCGTCCGGATTGCGGCGCAGGTAGCCGAAGTATTGCATCAAGACGAAGGCGCGATTGAATTCGGCGTCCACTAGCTTCTGCTTCTCGGCTATTTTTCGCAGCACGCTGCCGCGCGTTTCCAGGCCAGCCATCAAACCATTCGCCAAACGAAAGTATTCGTCAAAGGTCAGGACGTAGCCCGCCTGGATTTGGAGTTTATCGACGTAAGCCGCCGCATTTAATGACGGCGGGTAGTTTTCGAGGAACTCGGGTCGATAGACAAAACTATTCGTGAAATTAACGATGTTCGCTTCCAACACCTGTTCCCAACCCGGGTTGCCGACTACGACGCCACGACTAATTTCCTGGGTATCGCGCACGAACTCGCGATAGCGCGGCATGGCGCGCGGACGTTGAGGAGTTTCCGGGAGCGCTGCTTTGTAAAGGCGATAGACGAGAAAACACGTCGATTGAAATTCCGTGGAAAGAAAGAATGATGCCGAAGTGTCGATGCGTTTGACCTCGCGGCAAGCAGTGGTTAAGCCGCACGCCTCGATGTTATTGATCCAAAAAGCCTCGCCGGAAGAATCGGGCAGGCGGTTAAGGAAGTCGTTGTAATGCTGGCGCACATAGAAACTCGAAATCTCAACGTAATTCGATGACCCGGCCAAATCGTTGTCATGAATCACCAGCATGGCGCTGTTACGAGGTCCGATCGAAGCTGTTCCCGTCGCGTTCAGCAAACCAAGAAAAACATTTTCGTTTGCCTCCGGAAATGAATCATCGGTTACCAGTACGTCGAAGGTCTTGGACGTCTCGCCAGGCGCGAATTGCAGAGTACCCAGTGTCGTAGTGTAATCAGTCCGTTCGCTCGCGCTACTGTCGGAGGTGAAGTAATCAATTGTAGCCGGTGTGGAAGTATCTCCGATCCGCGTCACGGTAATCTGCGCTGAGCCCGATCCTTCGAATGCGTCGAATTGCGGCGCGCCAAAGTCAAATATGCTTCCGCCCTGGGCGCCGCACGGCGTGGCCGCGTCGCTGCGCGAGCGGGGAGCCGGCGCCGCGAAAGAAAAGTCACCGAGATTGTTGTTATTATCAGTGCAGCCACCGCCGATTCGCGTCAGCGATTTATCGGGTCCGGGCGCCAGCGTGACCGTTCCTTCGTAACAAATCGCGATGCCATAGCCGACGTAATCGACGACGACGCCGGTCAGGTCGGGAGCAGCAGGGCAGTATCCAAACGGCAGCGTTTTGCCTTTGGCCACGAGCGCGATCTGCCCACCTGTGTCGCTAATCGGCATCGGATTAAGATTAGCATCCGGATTATTTATCGGCTGACCACCGGTACCGCTGCCTCCGAATTTGAGCAGGAAGTGTTTGCCCGGTCCGATGATAATGCCGTTCGGGTTGTTGAAAGTTACGCCCGATGATGAAATCTGAATATTCGGCGGAGTGCCGGAAAAGTTTGCGATGCTCAGCGTCCAGCCGTTGATATCAACATCGACATTCCCTCGATTGAACAACTCGATAAAGTCGTTTTGATAAGCTGAGCCCGCTTCGCCGCCCCTCGTGTAAATCTGGCTGATGCGAATATTCGAATCGGCGATTGACTGCGCCACGAGGATCGAAGTAAACATGAAGAGACAGAACGTGACTGCCAGAAACCTGGCACAGTTGGAACAAAAATCCTTCATTTGATCACCTGGGGCGTGCTGAGTTTCCGATAGAGCATCGGTCGTTTTCGGGCTGGCGTCGTAAACTGCAATGGTTATGCCGGGCAGAAGCGCGGCGGCGTGCGAAAGCAAAGGAACATGGTTTAGCAACGCTGGTTTGGGGGCTTTTGAGCGCCCACTACTTTCTTCAGAGTTATTTCCCGCAGCCGCGTGACTTTTTTCGCAGCGGGCAGTTTATGTAACTGAAGGGCAATGGCGAGCAGCGAACCTGCAGAGAAAGCGCGTCTCGGGCAGTTAAGCGAGGCGGAGGAGCGGCGCCTGGTAGCGGCGGCGCAGGGGGATCGCGCGTGTTTTGGCGACGTGTACGAAAGATATTTCGAGCTGGTTTATGCATACGTGGCGCGACGCGTGCGGGATCGCCCGACGACCGAAGACCTGACCAGCGAAGTCTTTCGCAAAGCGCTCGCAAGCCTGCCAAGGTTCAAATGGACCGGCGCGCCATTCGGTGCGTGGCTGATTCGCATCGCATCGAACCTGATTGCCGATCGCACTAAACAAGCAGCGCGTGAAGTCGATATGCCTTTGGATGAACAGGGCAGTAGCTCGACCGCGAGGGAGAGCTCTCCAAAACTCCACGCGCAGCAATTTGATTTCGAAGCGGCAGAACGAAGCGCTTATGTGATTCGGTTGGTTGATGATCTGCCCGAAGATCAGCGCCGCGTGGTGAGAATGCGGTTTGCGGAAGAAAAATCGATTAGTGAAATCGCGAGCGAGATGGATCGCACCGAAGGCGCGGTGAAGCAGTTGCAGTTTCGCGCTTTGCAGGCGTTGCGGAAGAAACTAACCACAGAGGACACAGAGGAATCAGAACGTAAGAAGTTGTAGAGCAACTAATGAGTGAACTTGATCTAACACAGCAACTCGATCAGGCAATCGACGCGATGATTGCGGCGGGTGGTGAAATGCCGCGCGATGTCGATGAGAGAGTCGCCGAGTTGCTCGGCGTCGCGGTTGAATTACGCGACTTGCCGCGCGCGGATTTCAGAGATCGTTTGAGAGAAGAGATTATGAGCCGGTCAATCCAAAGCGCCGTCGAGCCGGCGCACTCCAAAAAATTAAGTCCTGTGCGCGAAGGCTTTCGCACGATCACGCCTTATCTGGTGGTGGCTGATGTTCATGCCGAAGCTGCTTTTCTCAAGCAAGCTTTTGGCGTGAGCGGGCAAATCTATGGTCTAGGGTCGCAGGGCGGCTTTCATGCTGAATACAACATCGGCGGCTCGATGATCATGGTTGGCGGAGGTGGCCAGGGTTCGCAATGGAAGGGAACTCCGTTGCCAACATACATTCATCTGTACGTTGAAGACGTGGATTCAATCTTTGAAAACGCGGTGCAGGCCGGGGCCACTAACCTGTCGCCGCCGGCAGAACGGCCTTATGGCGATCGCGAATGCGGTTTCCGCGATCCGGGCGGCAATCAATGGTTCGTGGCGACGCATCAGGGTGAATCGTTTGTGCCGGAGGGCGTGCCTAACTTAATGCCTTCGCTGCTTCCCAGCGGTGCGCCAAAGATGATCGACTTCCTGAAAGAAGCATTCCGCGCCGAGGAACTCGCGGTGCATAAATCACCGGACGGCGTTGTTCGTCACGCAACGATTCAGGTTGGCACTTCAGTGATCGAGTTGGGCGAAGCGCATGGTCCATGGCAGCCGATGCCTTCCGTATTCATGATGTATGTTGACGATGTTGATACTTGGTTCGCGCGGGCGTCGCAAGCTCAAGGAGTTGTCGTTAAAGACGCGCCGAAGCTGCAACCGCATGGCGCGCGCGTTGGCTCGATCAAGGATCCGTTTGATAACGTCTGGTATATCGCTTCGCAGGAGCAGTCGCCTGGTGAGCAACCAGCAGAACCAGAAAGGAAAGCTATGGGCGCACCGAATCTATTTCGTATTGCTTTGCAAGTTGGTGATCTGGCACAGGCTGGAGAGTTCTATTCGAAGCTGCTCGACGATCCCGGAATTCCGATTCCGCGCGGGTCGCGGCACTACTTCAATTGCGGGCCGGTGATTCTCGCGCTGGTCGATGTCGCAAAGGGCGGCGAGAAACCGCAGCCAACGCCGGATTACATCTACTTCGCGGTGAGTAATCTCGAGGAGATTTTCGAGCGCGCGAAGGCTATGAATTGCCTGTGCCAGGATCGTTATCACGATCAGCAAGCCGGCGAGATCGTGAAGCGTCCGTGGGGCGAGCGTTCGTTCTATGTCGAAGATCCCTGGGGTAACGGCCTGTGCTTTGTCGATGAGACGACGTTGTTTACGGGGAGATAATGAAGTGCCCGTACCGCGAGCGATCGCGAGCGGATCGTCCATGGGTTCGGTAAAAATGGGAACCATCGCACTTCTACTTAAACTCACAGCTTGATCCCGCCGCTGCCGGTTTGGACGCGAGCTGCTTGATCCGCTCGCTAACGCTCGCGGTACTGACACACGATTAAGAGGAGAGCAAATGCCAGTCAAACCAATTCCAGAAGGTTACCATTCAGTCACGCCGTATCTGATTGTGCGCGGCGGCGCCGAAGCGATTGAGTTTTATAAGAAAGCTTTCGGCGCCAGTGAGCTATTTCGCATGGACGCGCCGGGTGGGAAAATCGGTCACGCCGAAATCAAGATTGGCGATTCGCCGATCATGCTCGCCGACGAATATCCGGACATGGG
>JAJPKD010000008.1 GCA_021323895.1 Acidobacteriota bacterium
CAGTTTGAGGTGGCACGTGCATCTTGCGCGTGGAATTCACGGGCGGGACGCCCGTGCCACTCTTGCAAACTGAACCAGTACCCGATGCCTTCTTTAGAACACGTCTAATACCTTATTAGTGCCGAGGCTTTCCCCAGATGTCCGGTTTTTCCCCGCTGTTTCGCAATTGGTTACAGACAGCCAAAACCTGCGAGCGCGGCCGCCCTAGGCACCGCCCGTCTCGGATCTCGAAGAAGGAGCACGAAGATGTCCCGCAACTCACATCGATCACCTGGTAACACTCGCCTGCAGCTAGGCCTTCGCACGGCTCTCGTCTTGGTGCTCGTGTTTGCGTTTATGTCGCCTTACACGCTGTTTCCTATGAGTGCGAATGCGAGTGCGCGCGCAAAATTGCGAGCAACCGAGAAGCAAGCTGAGCAAGTGGCGCGGGAAGGTTCAGTCTCTTCGGGCGCCGAGAATGCCACCGCGCTCAATGGTGCGCAAGTGACGGCGACCGCGGCGGCTTTGCCTCAAGCACAAGCTTCGCCGACGCCAAATTACGGCGGCATCATCTTCCCGCATGGCAATGCTCAATTCAGATCTTTCCATAAAGTAAATCCAGACGGAACCAACAGAATCAGACTGACGAACGCAACAGTGAACTTCGGTTCCCCATCCGTATCTTCCCAGACGGGCATGATCGCGTTCACTCTGAACGGTTATCACAACACGGCAGTGTTCGTTATGAATGGCGACGGATCGGGCATAAGAAAACTCACCGACATAGACATTAGCGATTTCAACGATTCTCGAAATGACTTCAATCCCAGAATTTCTCCCGACGGAACCAAGGTCGCTTTCATATCTGACAGGCACCGAAACGACGCGCCCTACTACACCTGCCACAACGGCAACCCGCTTTACGAGCAAAACGAGGTGTATGTCATCAACGTTGATGGCACGAACATGCAACAGGCGACGATTCCCGAAATCACCGATACGACCGCCCCGAATGATCCATTCAATGGATTTTGCGGCATCAGTACCAATTATCAAGTCGCGTGGAGCGCGGACAGTCAGCACCTGGTGATTTTTGGAACGAGGCCCTATCAAAGATATTCGGGAGACACCAGACCGGGTTTCATTAACTCGATTGTGGCGTGGAGCGACTCGGGAAGATTTGCCACGCTTTATGGTGATAATCCTGATAGTGATCCGTTTAACCGGGACCTGCCGGCAAGTGATCCGAACAAAAGGGCAGTCGGTCTTATCAGCAACCAATCGGTCAAGTTTCTTGACGTGAATGGTCTTAACAGAATTCTTTTTACCGCGAACCTCGGCGGCACTGGTTTTGGCGGGTTTAGCGACGAGAATGTAAACAGCATCGGCTTGTGGACGCCGGGCGATCTGAATGTTGGCTACACTTCTGTGCAATCATTAATGGGTCAGCTCGGTTATGGCGGCACGACTGACGGCCAGCCACATGGTGGCGGCATTTCCGACGCGCGGTTCTCACCAGATGGAAATCATTTTCTGATCTACGGTCATAGTCCGCTTGGCGGCAACAACATCAACACGCTCTTCATCGATGGGGGAGGCAATCCCATTCCGAACCTCGCGAATGGCGACATCGCAAACAACGGGATGGCCTGGGCGCCGGGGCCGGCGATGCCGCAGCCTGCTCGCCTTGTGCTGACGCCTAATCCGGTTCTTTCCTATGCGATTCAGCAAACGTTGGTGACACCAAGTCTGTTCGATGCGCAAGGGAACGTAATCGCTCATGCAGCGCAGTTGATACAGGACGACAACGAATGTCCGACGTGCGGCTTTCGTTGCGATTTCGAGCCAGATGAGATGCCTTGCACAGGTTTCGGCGGCAGAGATGCGACGATTGATTTCACCGGCACGGTTACCGGCAGCGGCAACGAAGGCTCGGACAATTTGTGTGCGGAGAACGCAGGCTTACGCGCGTGCGTGCCGCATTACAACACGGCGGGGTACGCCTTTATAAGTGTGTCTCCGACAGCCCCGACGACCAATTCTTCAGGCACGGGCGCCCCCGGCGTATTCACGATCAGGCGCGAGGGTAATCCATCAAATCAAGGTTCACTACAAGTTGCCTTTTCGGTTTCAGGAACGGCGGTCCGCGATCTCGACTACAGCTTTGATGTTCCCGGGGAAACGATTGCACTCACCGCGGGTCAGATGTCGCTTGACGTTCACTTCCATTCGCTCCGCTCGCAACCACTCGATAAGACGGTGGTGTTGACACTTCAACCGGATTTTGGCTCAACGTATTCGCTTTATTCGCCGAGCTCTACTGCCACTGTCACTCTTACGAGTGACAACACAGTGCGAAATTGCGTCACGGCTCCTTCGGGAATGGCCGGCTGGTGGTCAGGCGATGGCAACACGAATGATGTGCTCGGCAACAACAATGGCGTGGCTGAAGGAAGTCTTGGCTTCTCGCCTGGCTTTGTGAGTCAAGCCTTTGATTTTGATGGAACCACTGCCGATGTAAAGGTGCCGGCATCCGGTACCTTGAACGTTGGCGCCGGCAGCGGAATGACGATCGATGCGTGGATCAAACCAAGCGATCTCGCAATGAGGCCGATCGTTGAATGGGATAGCAGCGGCAACTACGGTGTGCATTTTTGGATGTCCGTGAACGGCTATGGGCCAGCCGGAGCTTTGTTCGCAAATCTGCAGGATACATCTGGCAATGGTCACGTGGTTTACACCACCGGCGCTGCCCTGAACGCAAATACTTATCAGCACGTCGCCCTCACGTATGACAAGACAAATGGCAAGGTGGCGATGTATGTCAACGGGTCACCGGTGGCGACTTCAACAACGAACCTCGGAATTTTCACCCCGCAAACTTCTTATGACTTGTACCTCGGCGCGCGAGTATTTCCGGACTCCTGGCACTACAGTGGCCAAATGGATGAGGTTGAACTTTTCAACCGAACTCTCAACGCTAGCGAAGTATTCGCGATTTACGCGGGGGGCGCGGCGGGCAAGTGCAAACCCGGGGCAACTCCGGCCCCTACACCGTTGACGCTGTCTTCGATCACACCGGACAGAGGCGGTGACCAAGGAATCGTGTCCGCGACGGTCTATGGTTCAGCAATACAGCCCGGAGCGACCCTAAAGCTTTCTCGCGCCGGGCAGGCCGATGTCGTCGGTCAATCTGTAAATGTCACCCCCGGTGGATCGTCAATCCAAGGGCTCTTCAATCTGATTGGACGGCAGCGGGGCACATGGAATGTCGTAGTGACGAACCCTGATGACACAACCGCAACGCCAGTCAACGGCTTTACAGTCGAGCCTGCGGTTGCGCCCCACTTGTGGGCAGAGATTTCGGGACGAGAGACCATCCGAGCGTCTCACACCGCCACGATGTACACGGTTGCCTATGGCAACAGCGGAAACAATGATGCGTACGGCGTTCCGTTCTTCATTCTGGGAATTCCACGCAATGCCGAGGTGAGTGTGCTCTCACCCTTGATGGAAATTCCCGGGCAGACGGACGGATCGATTTCGCCGGTAGTGCAGACGGACTTCGAACAAGTCATCCCGTTAATCCTTCCTGTCGTGCGGGCCGGGAGCACTAATTATTTTCGTTTCTCGATGAGAGCGAACAGCTTTGCAGACGGCACCTTTGAATTAACTGCATTGATGACCGCGCCGTTGATTAAAGCAGCCACGACCGCACCCTCATCAGTAAAAATAAACGAGGGAGACCTTGACCAACTGCGAAGTGGTTCCCAAACCCTCTCGGCGACGAACACTCGAAAGACGCATCACGCCCGCGCGCGCGTGACCCGCAATTTCGCCAATGCGAACCAGGATATTATCGATATCGGCGACACGATTGCGGTCTATCGAAGTAATGAAGGGCTTGAGTGTCTGTACGCTCTATTCAACGCCGGTCTGGCGTGCGGTTCTGCAATTATCCCGTTCCTGAAAGCAGCCAAAGAGGCCAGTCAGGTGGCTGCCTGTCTGTCAGGCTTCATAAATTTCTTTGGCGGTCTCACTGCAACGGTAGTGAGCGCTGCGGAAACTCACTCGACACCCAACGCGGCGGCTGCAACGCAATTGGGCACCAGCGCCGTCGGCACCATACCTAGTTGTGCCGGAGAGGCGGCTAGCTATTTGCCGGTTCTGGGCAACGTCCTAAACGCAATCGGGTGTATTGCCGCACTCAAAGATTTCTACGATACGTGCTTTACGGCTTACACGAAATTCAAGGGTCGGACCGTGGGTTCAGTGGATCCAAATGAGAAAGAAGGGCCCAACGGAACCACCAACGAGCACTACATTTCGAGTTCTCAACCAGTCCCTTATTCGATCTTTTTTGAGAATCAGGAAACGGCCACGGCGCCAGCGCAAACGGTAGTTGTCACTGATCAACTCGACACGACCAAACTCGATCTCTCGACGTTCAGTCTGGGTTTGATTGGGTTTGGCGACAAGGTCGTGACGCCCGGCCCGGGATTGCAGACTTACGACACTGATGTCGATTTGCGTCCTGGAAAAAATCTGATCGCGCGCATCCACGCGGCGCTGAATACGACGACCGGTGTTGCGTCGTGGCGATTCCAATCGATCGATCCGGCAACCAATCAGCCGACCACCGACCCAACCGCAGGATTCCTGCCGCCGGACATAGATGGCATCGTTGGCGAAGGCAGCGTCTTGTTCAGCGTCATGCCGAAATCAGGATTGAGCGCTGGCACTCTAATTAGCAATCAGGCGACGATCACTTTCGATCTGAACGCGCCGATGAATACCAACACGTTCACGAACACGATTGATAATTCGAAGCCGACGAGCGGCACAGTTCAGCCACGCAGGCTTCTTGTTCGAACGATGTGAACGTTCGATGGTCGGGAACCGACAGTGGATCGGGTGTTGCAAATTACACCGTTTTCCTTTCGGACAACGGAGGGCCATTCAATCAGTGGCTAACGAACACGACCAGCACGAATGCAACCTATACCGGGACCGCGGGCCACACGTACGGCTTCTACAGCGTGGCGCGCGACAATGCCGGTAACACGGAAGATCCACCGCTCACTGCGGATACGATTGTGACGGTCAACGCGAACACGCCGCCGACGCTCGCTTATGCAAACAAGAGCTTAAACCTGGGAGCTTCACTCAACATCATTCCGTCAAGTGGTCCGTCAGACAACGGTTCAGTTGCTTCGATTGCTCTGCTGAATCAAGGCACCTACACCGGCGGTATCAGCGTGAACAATGCGACAGGAGTGATTTCGCTGACCAATGCTGCGCCCGCGGGCACGCACACGATTATGATCCGCGCCACTGACAATTGTGGTCTGCCCACGAATGCGACCCTTCGGATAACAGTCAACGCGCCCCCGACAATCAGTTGCCTGCTGCCGATTACAGTTGATGCCACGAGCGCAAGCGGCGCGATAGTAACCTTCACAACGCCTGTCGCCACAAGCCTGACCGCGAACCCAGTCAGCGTTAGTTGCGCGCCACCGTCGAGCAGCACATTCTCCATTGGAACAACTAATGTGACATGCACGGCGCGGGATGCGATTAACCTGACTAGTTCCTGCTCGTTCAATGTAACCGTCAGCGCGCCGCGCCAAGTCAAACAGCAAGTACTGTCAGCGATCACTGCGCTGCGAGCAACGGTCACCGATAAAAAGGCACGCGACAAATTGGACGATGCGATTAAACATCTGACCAATGCTATCGATCCCAAACTCTGGATTAATGATTCTCACCCCACAGAAAAGGACGGAGAAAAGGTCTTTGATGAAGAGAAGGGCGTCGTGAAAGACCTGGCCGACCTGATCAAGAACAAAAAGAGCATGAATCCGACGGACGCAGCTCTAATGGATTTAATCGCGCGGCTGGTGCAAGTGGATCGAGTGTTGGCCTTAATCTCGATCTCTGAGCAATTCGATCCAAAGAAGATCTCAAAAGCGTTGGATGAGATAAGGAAGGGCGACGCCGATCGTGACGATGACAAGCCGTCGCATGCGGACAACGCCATCGATTATTACAAGAATGCGTGGAAGAAATCTTAAAGGTCAGGCGGGCTATCGACACACGACAGCCTGCCTGAGCCACCATGCAAGTTACTGCGCGCCAATGATGCGCCAATTGTTGTCGGTCTGCGGGGGAACCGTCTTGTTCTTCTCGACCCAGTCGATGATCAATTCGCGCACTTCCGCGCTTGAGCGATAGACCACGGGCGCATCTTTGTACATCGTGAAGCCGCCGCCACCGTTCACGCGATAGTTGTTCGTCACAACGCGCAGCTTTTGCTTCATCGATAACGGCTGGCCCTTGAATTTGAGACTGACGATTCGTTGGCCGAACGGCTTGGTGAGATCGATGTCGTAAGTCACGCCTTGGGCCACGTCGAAGTTGTATCCGGGAATCCGATTGTCAACAAGATCGTTCAAGGATTTGCCCGGCTGATACTCCTTGAAGTAACGAGCCGAATGTTCGAGCGCATCTTTCAACTGCTGTCCCGTCAATTCCAACGTCACCAAGGTATTTTCGTACTCGTAAAGGCCGGCGATGTCCCGCACTGTCACTGAGCCTTTCGGAATACGCGCTGAGGGATTGAAGCAAGCCGCTAGCGACACGTCAGCTTTGCCGGCTTCGAGCTGCACGCGCTGAATCAAATCGATGATGGCCGTGTCATGAAAGCGACAACCCCGCGAAGTCAACTCTTCCGTCGATTCGCCAATTGCGCGACCCAACCACGCCTGAGTTTCTTTGTCGTAAGGTTCGCCAAGTTTGGCGATCTCCGGATCGATTTCGGTTTTTTCAGTGACAGGAATAATCGCCGAGGACTTACCAATCAAGTTCCATCGTTCCGCTGAACTCCTTTCCAAATACAAATCCACGCGCGCAACGTGGCTGGCCCAGCGATTTGCCTGCGACAACAGTACGCCGTTTACCATGACATCGTTGATGGGACGGTGCGTGTGCCCCATCAGAATCACATCGACGCCGGGCACCTGACGCGCAATCGCAATCGCTGCGTTTTCATTTGGCACTTGTGAAGGGCTGGGAATGCCGGTGCGCAAATCTTCTTCGATGCCCATGTGCATCGCGATCACGACCACGTCAACTTTTTCTTTGTCGCGCAGGATCGGCACCCACTTCTTTGCTTCGCTGACGGTTTCGTGAAACTCAAGCCCTTCGTAATTTGGTTTGTTCTCCCAATTCGGAATGCCCGGCGTCGTCAGTCCGAGTATGCCGATGCGCACGCCCTGAACTTCTTTCACAAGGTAAGGTTTGTAATGCGTGTTCGCCGTTCCCGCATCGTAAGTATTCGCTGAAAGGGAAGGGAACTTGGCTTCGCCGCGCGCCTTGTTTAGCACCTGCAAGCCAAAGTTGTATTCATGATTGCCGACGGTCATCGAGTCGTACTTCAGAGCGTTCATCGCCAGCATCATCGGATCGGGCGGCGTGTTATTGCGCTTGTTGTGAAAGTATTCGAGCGGAGTGCCCTGAATCGTGTCGCCGGAATCAACTAGCAGCAGATCGGGATCGTTCTTGCGAGCTTCCTTCACCATCGTCGCCACCTTCGCGATGCCGACGTTGTCGTACTTGTTGGTGTAGTAATCAATCGGAAACACGCGCCCGTGCATGTCAGTCGTGCTGAGAATGACGATGTGGGCGCGCTTCGCGTTAGGTTGCTGGCCCGCGGAGATGACGGCGCAAGCCAACAGCACAATCATAGTTAAGGCGGAAAAAGTTCTATTCGTGTGTTTCATTGAAATGTTCTTCAAGACTTCTCATTCACACCTCGCTGAAGCGAAGTGATTGAAGATAGTAACCAACTAAAGAAGCCGTTTCAACGGCTTCGGGGATAAGCCGTTGAAACGGCAAAGTGGAAACTGGGCGCGTCATTCACCTCGCTGAAGCGAGGTGAGAATGAAACTAACTTTAAGGCCGCGCATCGCCGCACGGTTGCACCGGCACATTCACCTTCGCCGGTGAGGCGTAAACTTCAGCCGCCGTGTGGCCTTTGATACAACCTGCATAGACCAAAGTAAAGTGCGCCTGCACATCTTTCATTTCTTTTTGATTTTCCAAATACGTGCGGCCCTTTTGCAGGATCACAAAAGTCGGCGTATCGGCGGCCGGCGTGTAATTCGGATCAGAGAGCACGCGCGACTGAAGATCGGCGCGCCCAAACTTTTCTGTGTAGTAGCGGACCAATCCCGGCACTTCGCTGACGATGTTTGCGTTCCTGGGCGCCTGTTCGCAAACGAACTGAATCGCATCATTCACACCATCGTCGTAAAACTCATCGTGCGGAAAGAAACGCGCGGTGAAGCGATCTCCGAAGATGTTGCTGTACAGCGCATAGTGCGGCGCGCTCGCATAAGCCGTAATCGCCGGAACAACGATCAGAACCAGGGACACCAATCCAATTATCAGGCTTTCGTTGGCTTTGAATTTCTTGAAGGCCTGAGTCAACCAGGCGACTAACGCGACCGCTCCCACCGCGGCGCCCATGTAAACGTAGGGCATCAGCGAGAGCGTGTAACGCAACCACTTCGCTCCGACCAGCGAATAAGGCACGATCGAAAAAAGAAACATGAAGAGGACGAAACGCGGACCAGGTTCCCGATATTTTTTCGCCGAGATGAACAGTCCAATCAGAAATGAGACCAGCGCCCCCAGCGGAATCTTAATCGCCATGAACAGCACGTAGAAATAGATCGGCAGTCCCCAGAATGGCGAGTCTGACATGCGGTTGCTGTAAATGTGTCCGTTGAAGAGATAGCCCGTGTGCTTGAGCAGCTTCCCTCCGGAATATGCATTCAAATGTTCCCAGACGCTGGGCAAGAACAATCCGGGATTGGCGATGAGGAAAACTATTCCGATGAGCAGGAAAAAGTTAAACGGAGTCGTGAAGCGTGGCTCATCCGGATCGCGTTGGCGCACATGATAGTTGTGATGGAACAACATGTTCAGGCCGAAGTAGTGGGGGAAGTATTTCGAAGCCAGCATCAATCCAAAGCTGATGCTGCTCCAATTGAGAAACTTTTTGATTTGGGGCTTGGCGTGGGTGTCAACCTGTTTGGCGCGCAAGAAAAAGTAGAAGCCGAAGAGAAGGAAGAAGACCATCAACGTGTCTTCTTTGCCGATCCGATTATAGGTAATCGCGTTGACGCCGAATGACCAAAAGCCTGCGGCCCAAAGCGCCGTACGGCGATCGAAGAATGCCGCGGTCAGAAGGAACAGAGGAATCACGGTCAAGGCGCCAAACAAAATGTTGGGAAAGCGCAGCGCCGCTTCTTCGCTGATGTCTGAATCGCTTATCGCATTCCAAGCGCGTGCGCCTCGCATCGATAAATCCATCAGCACTTTCATTAGCATCGGATGCTCAGCGTTCGCGGAAAAATCGCCATGATCATAGGCGCGCACTGCCTCCAGCTTGTTCATCTCATCTTCCGCAAAGCCGATCTGACTGAGCCCGCTCAAGCGGAGGCCCAAGCCGCCGATAATCATGATGGTGAGCGCGATGATTACGAACCTGTGTTGCGCAATCGCTTGCAGCCAGCGCTGGAGAAACCACGGCGGCGCTAGATGAGAATGGATCGCTTTCGATTTAGACGGACTGAGTTCTGCTGGCGACAAACCTTCCCCCTGATCTAAAAGCGTTAGCTGGTTTCTTTCGGCCGCATCTTCGCGAGCGCAGTTTGTTCGGCGATCGCGGCCTCGGCGTCCACGGCGATAGCGCGCAATGAAAATCCGCGGAAGACAAGCAGCGCAACACCGATAGCAGCCCAAAAAACATCGCGCGCTTTGCGCACAATCGCCAGCGTTACGCCAACAGCTTCGGTGAATTGCAGCACCTTGGAAACTTTGCCGGTGCCGGCTTCGTCCACGCCCATGCGGAGCGGAATGAATTTGAAAGCCATCGTGATGACGCGATTCACAGATTCAAGAATGAACGCCGTGAACAAGGTTGGGGGTTGTTGGGGACTAATGAAGCTGAGAGTGACGTAAATCTCTACAACGCCAGCCAGATGAAAGCAGGCTTCCAGAAACAAGATCGGGAGGAAGCGCGATCCGTTCCGTTGATAAAATCCATAGACTTTGTCTTCCAGTTGGCGACTCTTGTCAATCCATTTTGCGTTGAGGCCGCGGCGACTAAGGAAACCGACTGCGCCGCTGATAAATCGCGCTTGCTTTCGGATCAGGAACACACCGAGCAAGATGACGATCGCAATCACACCGAGGGTGATGAGACTCGCTAACCGCAAGCCTTTCGTCAGACTGAAGCTCAACAGCAACGCCAGCATTCCGGAAAACACGAAGACAACAACAGACAAGCTGTAAAAAATATTTTCGATCACGATGGCTGAGAATCCGGCCATTAGCGGAAGCCGATCGCGAATCAGAGCTGGCTTGGCGGGTTCGGAAATTACCAAGCTGGCGAACGGCAGAATGTTTCCAATCGCATCGCCCATCAGGCGCGCGCGCAGCGCATCCCAAAATCGCAGACGGTACGGTTGCTCAACGCACAGCATCCACGCAATCGAGCGCACAATGTGACGTACCGAAGAGATCGCGATGATCAGAATGAACCCGGCGCCCAGGCGGCTGACGCCGGCAAGGATCTGATCGACGCCCGCCTTCTTCACAAAGTAAACGAAGAGCGCGACCCCGGCGACGGCGAACAAGATGCCGAGCGGCGTAAAGCTTTTGCGCGGTTTTCTGGTAGTTGCTTCTGTCATTGAGTTCTGTGCAATCAAAATAAATTATCGGCGTTGGCTTGCGCAAACAAGCAATGACCATGCCCCGCCAATGTGACCGAAACGTGAGATTCGGCGGCTTACTTTGCTCTGCTCGCCGCGTCCGAGAAATCCGACACATGGAGGATGTGCACCATAGACTTTAGTCTGTGAGTTGGAATTAGGACGAGAAACCGAAGTCTGTGCTACCTGCGGTTTTGCGTTTTGCTTAGCCGGTTGATTATCATGTCGATTCAAAGGATCGACCAGCAATTTTCCCGCGGTTCGTACATCATGACTCAAACTCAAACTGCAATTGAAGAATCATTCGCGCGTCCGTTGACGACGCTTTCCGAAGACGAACAAATGTTTCGCGAGAGCGTGCGCGAATTTGCCGAAGGCGAGATTCGCAAGCGCGTCGAACAGATGGACGAACAGGGCTTTCTCGACCCGGCTTTGATTAGACAGTGCTTTGAACTGGGCCTGATGGGGATTGAGACGCCCGAGGAATTCGGCGGCGCGGGCGGATCATTCTTTCAGGCAATTCTCGCTGTCGAAGACTTATCGCGGGTTGATGCTTCAGTCTGCGTACTCGTCGATGTGCAGAATACTCTGGTTAATAACGCGATCGTTCGCTGGGGAAATCCCGAACAAAAGAAAAAATATCTTTCGCAGTTGGCTGGCGAGAAAGTTGGCGCTTATGCCTTGAGCGAAGCCGGTTCGGGCTCAGACGCGTTTGCGTTGCAGACGCGCGCCGTTGACGCGGGCGATCATTTTGTTTTGAACGGTCAGAAGCTTTGGATCACGAACGGCAAGGAAGCCGACATCTTCGTGCTGTTCGCAAATGCTAATCCGGAAGCCGGCTATCGCGGCATCACCGCGTTCATCGTCGAGAAAAGCTTCGCCGGATTCACCGTCGGCAAGAAAGAAAATAAGCTGGGCATCCGCGCGTCATCGACGACGGAGTTGATTCTTGAAGACTGCAAAGTGCCGAAGGAAAACGTGCTGGGCGAAGTCGGCAAGGGTTACAAGACCTCGATTGAGACTTTGAACGAAGGTCGCATCGGCATCGGCGCACAGATGATTGGACTGGCCCGCGGCGCTTTAGAGAGCGCGCTGGCCTACACGACCGAACGGCAGCAGTTCGGCAAGTCAATCAACGAGTTTCAGGGCGTGCAGTTTCAACTCGCGGACATGGCCACGGAATTAGAGGCCGCGCGGTTGATGGTTTACAACGCCGCGCGCATGAAAGACGCAGGCATGAACTTCGTGAAGGAAGCCGCGATGGCGAAACTCTTTTCGTCGCGCGCGGCTGAGAAGATTACTTCGAAAGCGATCGAGCTTTACGGTGGCTATGGCTACGTGAAGGATTATCCGGTCGAGAAGTACTGGCGCGATTCGAAGATCGGCGCGATCTATGAAGGCACTTCGAACATGCAATTGCAGACGATCGCGAAGCTGATAATTAGTAAATCGTAAGGTGTGTCAGTACCCGGAGCGGTAGCGACGGGATCAAGTAGGTCGGCGCCGGTTTTTGATCCGGTCGCTAACGCTCGGTTCTGACACAATTGGGTGCTTATGGGTTCATCACGAATCGAAGTCTTCGAACAAATGCTCGTCAGCGATCCGGCGAACACTATGGTGCTGTTCGGGTTGGCGAAGGAATACGAGAAAGCCGGCAACGATCAGAAGCTAATCGAAACGCTCGAGCGTTATCTGGCCGCGGCCGACGACGAAGGCAATGCGTACGGGATGTTAGCGCGCGCGTTCGAGCGGACGAAACAATCTGACAAGGCGCGCGAGACGTATCAGCGCGGTGTAGATGTTTCGATGGCCCACGGTCATCCCGGCATGGCGGAAGAATATCGGCAGATCTTGCAGAGCGAATTTTCAGCGTAGCGTAGTGTCAGAACCCGGAGCGGTAGCGACGGGATCAAGTGGGGACGGCGCCGATTTTTGATCCGGTCGCTACCGCTCGCGGTTCTGACACATCATTATCATCATGAGCGATACTAAAGTTCTCAGACTTGTGAAGAAGATCGAAGGCGAAGTTTCGGAAAAGGCCTTTACCGCCAGGACAGTTGCCAGGGCCGAGCCGAAGCCCTCTCCGATCACGGTCCTGAAACCCGCCCAGCCGCGCAAAGCGCCGAAAGCCCCAAAGCAAAAACGCGAACGCGAACTGCCAAAGTTGACCCGCGAAGAGATGCTCAAAATCTTTCGCACGATGTACGCGTCGCGGCGCCTCGACGACAAAGAAATTCAGATGAAGGGCCAGAACCGCATTTTCTTTCAGATTAGCGGCGCCGGCCATGAAGCAATACTCACCGCCGCCGCGATGTGCATGCGGCCAGGCTATGACTGGTTCTACCCGTACTACCGCGATCGGGCGTTGTGTTTGCAGTTGGGGATGACACCGCTTGAGATGCTGCTGCAATCGGTCGGCGCGGAAGCTGATCCTGCTTCGCACGGCCGGCAGATGCCTTCGCACTGGGGACACAAAAAGCTCAATATCGTTTCGCAGTCATCACCCACGGGGACACAACTCCTGCAGGCTGTCGGCGCAGCGGAAGCCGGCCACCGCATCAAGCTCGTCAAAGAACTGAAGAAGCGCATCAGGAATTTTCACAGCGACTAAGTCGTTTACGTTTCGCTGGGCGACGGCACTTCGAGCGAAGGCGAGTTTTGGGAAGCGCTGAATACTGCGTGCAATCTGCGTCTGCCGGTTGTTTTCCTTTTGGAAGATAACGGATATGCGATCAGTGTTCCGGTTGAAGTGCAGACCGCCGGAGGTGATGTGTCGAAATTGGTTTCGGGATTCCCGAATCTGTATCGGCAGCGCTGCGACGGCACGGACCCGATCGAATCGCTGGCGGTGATGCGGCGCGCGGTGGATAACTGTCGCAAGAACCGCGGGCCCTCGTTTGTTCACGCGAAAGTCATTCGGCCTTACTCGCATTCACTCTCGGACGATGAAAAGCTTTATCGGTGCGAAGCTGAGCGCGTGGCTGACGCTGAGCACGATCCAATCAAGAGATTTGGCGCGCTGATCGTCGACCAGGGCGTCGCCTCCGCGGACGAACTGCAACAAATCAAGGATGAAATCGACGCGTCGATCAACGAGGCGGCTGACAAAGCTCTGGCCAGTCCGCAGCCCGCGCCCGAGACGGCCACCGATTTTGTGTACTCGCCGACGGTCGATCCAACTTCGAAAGAATTCGACACGGAAGACCAGGTTGAGTTGACTGGCAACCCCGGCACGATGGTCGACTTGATCAATCGCTGCCTGCACACGGAAATGAAGCGCGATCCGCGCATCGTCATTTTTGGCGAAGACGTGGCTGATTGCTCGCGCGAAAAGTTCATCAACGAGGTGAAAGGCAAAGGCGGCGTCTTCAAAGTCACCGCCAATTTGCAGCGCGAGTTCGGCAGCGCGCGTGTTTACAACTCGCCGCTGGCGGAAGCGAACATCGCCGGGCGCGC
>JAJPKD010000035.1 GCA_021323895.1 Acidobacteriota bacterium
AAAAGTCAGGTGCATGGTTGACTGCTCAAACACGGCTTGCCCTGAATGAATATTGACTGGCTTTGCGCGCGCGCCGGTGAGCGGCTTCGCATCTTTTTTCTTCGGATCGGTGAACTGCACAGGCGCCACCGTGATCGCGACCGCGCTGCGCAATTCGAGTCGCTTCTTTTCGTTGTCCACCAACGCGCCCGTCGATTGGCCGGAAATATTTTCGCGCTCGAACGTCACCGGCGCCGATGTTTCACCAACTTTCGTGTCCTGATTGAATTGCAGCGAGTCGGTCTTCACTTTGAGAGCGTCGTGCGTTTCGATGTGCACGTTACCCATGAATTGCAGCAGGCCGGTCTTCTCATCGTAAATCGATCGATCAGAAGTGATCTGATCAGCCTTGTCGGTGTTCGCCGGGACGACTTGCAGGTTGATTTGCTCTAACTCGTGATGGCCGTCGGCATACGTCACATCGCGCGCTGCGCGCAGCCAGAGCGATAGCCGGCCGTCTTTCGTGATCTTGCGTTCGTATCCGTTGATGATGCCGGTGATCTCTTTTGACAGCGTGGCATTTTCCGAGCGCAGGCGGAACGGCGTGTTGTTGCGCATCTTGTAATAAGACACGCCCACGAAAATCGCACCGGCTAGAAACAGGAGCAACGCGAGAGCGCGCGCAATCGAGGGCAGCCGCGCGCGTAAGTCAACGGCGGTGATTCTCTTTTTTCGGGTTACTGCCTGCACCATAGAACAAGAGCGACTAACCACAGATAGACACGGATTTACACAGATAGGCAACTAATTCAGGTCTGTGCATATCAGTGTTCATCTGTGGTTCATTTATTTCGCAGCGCGAGCGTCCCTCACATTCAACTGCAACCTGAGATCGCCTTGCCAGCGGTTGACCTCAAATTCGTATGCGAGATCAATCCTTTGATTCGCTTGCGGCATGGCATCGACTTCTTCAACCCCGCGCCACCAGATTGCCTCTATGGGTCGATTATCTTCGCCGGCGACTCGGAGCTTTAGATGCTGCTCTTTGATGATTTGCGGCTCGCTCATCACGCGAAATCCGCGCGTCATAAACACGGGACGCGGATTTCCCGCGCCAAACGGCTCGAGCGTCCGCAAATCCTGCGATAGCGCAAAGCCCAGGTCTTTCGACGTAACCTCGGCGTCAATGGCCAGCGTCAGCGTCAAATCATCTTCAGTCAAACACGACGCAGCATGCTCGTTCAAGCGCCGCCGAAATTCGGCGATTCGCTCGCGCTTGATCGCAAGTCCGGCGGCGTGCGAATGGCCACCAAACTTTTCCAGCAAGTCGCGACACGAAGTAAGCCCGTCGAACAGATGATACGCCTCTATGCTCCGCGCCGAGCCATGCCCAACGTCGCCATCGAGTGAAATAACAACGCATGGTCGATTCAAACGTTCGGCAATCTTTGACGCCGCCAGACCGATGACACCACGGTGCCAGCCGTCGCCCGCAATTACAGCCGCGTGGGTTTGATGTTCGCGATCGGGGCCACTCTCAAACTCTTCAACGGCACGATTGAAAATCTCGCGCTGCGCTTCCATGCGTTCGCGATTGCGCGTATCGAGGTGTTCGGCCAGCCGCCGAGCTTCTTCTCGGTCGGTCGCATTGAAGAGATCGACGACAGCCTTCGCGGCGTCCATGCGACCCGCAGCGTTGATGCGCGGCCCGATCCGAAAACCAAGATCGTACGCGTTGACTTCCGCGCCGTCGCCGCAACCCGCGATGTCGATCAGCGCTCGCAATCCATAGTTCACCGCGCGCGGCAGATCAGAAAGCCCGAGCGCAACGATCGCGCGATTCTCGCCCACGAGTTTCGCGACATCGGCCACCGTGCCGATCGCGACCATCTTCAGAAAACCCGGCACAACCGATTCGCGTTCTCGCTCACGAAACAAAGAGTGAACCAGTTTGAACGCGACGCCGACGCCCGCGAGATTTTTGTCCGGGTAATTGCAGCCGCGTTGATTCGGATTCAGCACCGCCAGCGCAGGTGGCGCGCCTTCATCCGCATCGGGCAAGTGATGATCGGTGACAATAATGTCGAGTCCATTCGCGCGCGCCCAATGCAGAGGCTCATGCGCAGTGATGCCGCAATCGACACTGACCACCAGCTTGTAACCTTCGCTGGCGGCCTTTTCCAACGCTTCTTGTCGAATCCCATACCCTTCAGTGAACCGATGCGGCACGTGATAACCGCACGTCGCGCCCAACATGCGCAGCGCGCGCAACAACACTGCCGTGCCGGTGGTGCCGTCAACATCGTAATCACCGTAAATCAGAATTGGTTCGCCATGATCGATCGCGTGCAGCAGCCGCGCGACTGCTTCTTTCATTCCAAGCATCAGTGAAGGATCATGAAGTTGATCGAGCGAAGGATTGAGAAACGAATTGGCTGTCTCGCGATTGCCATGACCGCGCGCGATCAGCAACGTGGCGACAATTGGCGAGACGCCGAGCGCCGCTGCTAATTCAGCGGTCTGAGCAGGATTGCTCTCGCGGACAATCCATTTCTTCTTTTGCTTTTGAGGAGCAGGCGCGGCGCTCATGTTGGGAGTTTACTTGTTGTGAGTCAGAACCGCGAGCTTTGGGGTGATTGTGTCGGTACCGCGAGCGATAGCGAGCGGATCGATCGCACGGCTGGGGTGCATCTTCATCCGCTCGCTATCGCTTGCGGTACTGACACGGCCTCATAACCCGCTCAGTCGCCCGCTGAACAACAGGATTAGAATCGCGCCGCCAACCAGTAATCGGTAGCCGATGAAAATGCCGGTCGTGTGCGTGCGCAGGAACCGCAGCAGAAACCAGATCGACGCATATCCGACGATTCCCGAAACAATCGTGCCGACCGCCAGCGTGGTCATGCTCCCATGTGGCAAACGATGCAGCGCCTCTTTCAGTTCGAGCAGGCCACTCGCGGCGACCGCTGGAATTGACAGCAAAAACGAAAAGCGCGCGGCCGTTTCGCGTGTTTCGCCGACAAATAATCCGGCCATGATGGTTGAGCCTGAGCGGCTCGACCCAGGAATCAGCGCGAGGCATTGCGCGAAACCGACGGCCAGCGCGTCGCCAATTCCGAGCGTCTCCATTCCCCGAATTTTCTTGCCGATGAATTCGGCGATCGCAAGCAGCACGGCAATCACTACCATCATGGTAGCGATCACCCAAAGGTTCTTGGTGAACGTGCCTTCAATTTGTTTCTTGAAGAGCAATCCGACAACCGCGACCGGAATCGATCCAATTACGACCAGCCATCCCAGCCAGGCTTCGTGCGACAGACGCGGGCGCGAGCCACGTCCACTGCCGCTCAGGAGCGCGACGTGATCGCGAATGAACGCCAGCGAGATATTCCAGATGTCGCCGGCAAAATAAAAGAAGACCGCGATTAGTGTCCCAAGCTGAATGACAGCGATTGACGACGTGAGTTGCTCCGGCGTCAGCGTCAAATTCATGACGCGACTGGCGAGCACCAGGTGCGCCGTCGAGCTAATGGGAATGAATTCAGTGAGGCCTTGAATAATGCCGAGCAGGATCGCCTGAACCAGAGTCATCTGAAATTTTCGATTTTAGATTTGCGGTTGCCGATTTGAAAATAAAAAACTCGCCGAGCGAACGGCGAGTATCACATCGTCAAAGCGAAATCGCAAACGCGAAATCTAAGATCGAAAATCCGTCTATTCCCGAAAAGAATTTCGTTCGGCGATCCAGTCGTAAATCGGAATTGGCAGCAGCATACAGGCGCGCACGATCGTCGTCAGTTGCCACGGGAACGAATAGCTTTTCTTCTTTTTCTCGATGGCCCACACGATCTTGTCAATCGCTTCATCAAGTTCCATCAGGTAAGGCATGTGCTTGCGGCCGGCCGTTAGCGGTGTCTTGATAAATCCTGGATGAATGGTTGAAACATCAACTCCGGTGTGCAGCAGATCGATGCGCAGGCTTTCGAAGAGCGCCGAAACAGCTGCCTTGCTCGCGCAATAAGCGGCGGATTTTGGCAAACCTCGATAAGCGGCGAGGCTTGAAATCGCCACCAGGTGTCCGCTGCCGCGTTTGATCATGTGCGGAGTAACGGCCGTAACGCTATTGACGACGCCGAGCACGTTGATGCGAATCAACTGCGCAACTTCTTTCTCACACAAATCGACGGCGTAGGTGGTGCCACCAATTCCGGCGTTCGCCACCAATAGATCGATATAACCGAATTTGCGGCGCAGCTCGCAGGCGGCGGCTTTGACTTGATCGGCATGAGTTACGTCCGCAGGTAACGCCAACGCGCGGCCCCCGTTGGCTGCAATTTCGTGAACGATCTCGTTCAGCAGATCGCGCCGGCGCGCCAGCAATCCCACCGCAGCGCCGCGACGCGCCAATTCGACGCCTAGCGCTCGGCCAATGCCGGACGAGGCGCCGGTGATCAGAACAACTTTATCGGACCACTGCATAGTTGAGGTTCTTTGCGGAAACTGCCGCGGCCAGATTGAAATGCTGAGGCGCGCTCGACTAGGAGCTTCTGACCTGTCGGAGTAACGGTCGTTACTGATGCCGATTACGACATCCGATATTCAGAATACAATATTGAAGTCAGACTTGGCGACAAGTTTTTGCGAGTTGGAGCGGAAAATTTCCAAGCGCGCGCTCGAAGACCGAGTTCACCCGGTAAATGAAATTATAATTAGACTTAACTCGGTGTGGAGTCTTAACCCAAGTCCCGAATGACGGGGACAATCACGGGCCGCGCACCAGTCTCTTTCTGAATGAAACGCTTGAGTTCGAGGCGGACGTGTTCCTTAAGCAGCGTCGGATCTTTGAACGTCTGGCTTGAAGCCCCGGCAATCGCCGCGTCGACGGCGAGCTCTGCATCTTTCAGGATCGCTCCACCGCTCGGGGCTTTGGACACGCCGTTTATTCCAATCGAGGGAAAACCGCGCACGCCCTGCGCGATGATTTGCGGAGGAGCGGCCAGTTCGTTCGTCGTTCTATTGATCGATAGAAAGAGCGTCACGATTCCTTCGTAAGCCATCTTCTTTCGCTCGCGCACTGTTTCGTATTCGATCTCTTCGAAGCCTGTCTCGTCGATGAAGGTGCGCTTGATTTCGCGCTTATCGACGATCGCCGCTCGCTCGCCGTCAAGTTCGAGCACGTCGCCATTCTCGATCAGCACAATGTTCTCTTCGGCGTAGTCGAGATGGTTCTTCACGAACTCTTTGTGACGAAACAGCATGCGGTACTCACCGTGAATCGGCACGACGAATTTCGGCCGCGTGGCTTCCGTCATAATGCGAATGTCTTCCTGCGAAGCGTGCCCGCTGACGTGAATCAACCGGCGCTTCTCTTCGATGATGTTTGCGCCGCGCTTGTAGATGAATCCGATCAGTTTTGAGATCGCCCGTTCGTTGCCGGGAATGATGCGCGCCGACAGCACGACCGTGTCGCCTTCTTCAATCGTGACGCCTTTATAAATCTGCGTCGCCATCTGATAGAGCGCAGCGCGCGGCTCGGCCTGTGAACCAGTGACAAGGAAAACGATCTGATCGTCGGCGAGATGCTTCGTGTCGTTGATGCTGACGAGCATCCCATCGTGAATGTCTAAATAGCCGAGACGCTCCGCAATCTCGACATTCTTCTGCATCGAGCGGCCGAGCACGCAGACCTTTCGATTGAACTGCTGCGCGACATCAAGGACGATCTGTAGCCGATGAATCGAAGATGCAAAAGCGGCGACGATTATGCGACCCTTGGCTTCGGCGAAAATCTCTTCAAACGCCGGAATTACGGCGCGCTCTGATGGCGTGCGGCCAGGCACGGTCGCGTTCGTCGAATCAGACAGTAGCGCCAGCACGCCTTCCTGTCCGTACCTGCGAAGGGTCCTTAGGTCTATCGGTTCGCCGATGACCGGAGATTCGTCAACTTTGTAATCGCCGGTGTGGATGATTGTGCCCACCGGCGTTTTGATCGCGAGATGAAAGCAATCTATGAGCGAGTGCGACGCGCGAATAAACTCGATCGTAAACGAGCCAATGGTGACGACATCACGAGGTTCGACTCGATGCAGCAGGACGTCGCCCAGGAGTCCGTGCTCATCAAGCTTGCTTTCCGCTAAGCCAAGCGTGAAGTGCGAGGCGTAAACGGGAACGTTGATCTTCTTCAGCACATACGGTAACGCACCGAGATGATCTTCGTGACCGTGAGTAAGAATGATCGCCGTAATTTCGTTGCGATATTGTTCGAGGATTTCAAAATCGGGAATGCAAACATCGACGCCATAGACACTCTCTTCGGGAAAGCCCATGCCCGCATCAAGCACGAGCATTTCATCGCCGAACCGCAGCAGAGTGCAGTTCATCCCGAACTCGCCGATACCGCCGAGGGGAATAATTTCGAGGACGTTAGCCACTATGTGTTGTTTGCTCGACTCTCAAAGAGGGGACGACGAAGTATAGCATGAGCTATGATTACGGTCGTGAAGTCAGTGACAAAACTCGCCGCGGTTTTCCTTGCAATGCTGTTGTTGTCTCTCTTTTCAGCCGCAGCCCAATCTCCCGAATTCAACGAACCCTGGAAGAATCCGAACATCGCGCTGGCCATCGATCCTTTTGAAGGTAATCCGATCGATTGGGAACAACTTGCGACTGACAGGCGCGTCGTGGCCATTATTCATCGCGCGACGATCGGCGATCGCGCCGACAAGAAATACGCGGAACGAAAGATCGAAGCGAAGAAGCGCGGCTACAAATGGGGCGCGTATCACTATGGCAAGCCAGGCGAACCAATCAAGCAAGCCGACTTCTTTCTCGCGACAGTCAAACCTGAGCCGGACGATCTGCTCGCGCTCGATCTGGAAAGCACCGACTTTGATAAGCACATGAGCTTTGACGAAGCGCGCATCTTCATCAATCGGATCAAAGAAAAGACCGGCCGCTATCCAATCGTTTATGCCAACAATCTCGTGACGAAAGCTATTGCCGAAGAATCCGCGCCCGGCGATGTCTTCGCAAACACTCACTTGTGGTACGCACGCTTTCGGCGCAGCGTGACTGACTTTCCGGCTGGCACTTGGCAGACCTACACGCTTTGGCAATTCTCCAGCGAGCAGAATTGCTCGCCAGCAAATCGAAGCGCGTGTCTCTACACCGTTCCCGGCACTGAGTACGATATGGATGTCGATGTATTCAACGGAACGATCGAAGAGTTGAAGAAGAGTTGGCCGCTCGACAAAACTACTGTTCGCCAACTTACAGTCGACAACCACTGAGCCCAGCCGCAGGTGGTTCTGACCAGCTATCTCCGCTAAACTCACCTCATGCCTGATCTGCTGGTGAATCTTCTAAAGCTGCCACCGCTTCAACCAATGCTGGACGAATTGAATGCGACGGGCGTAACTGTGCGGCGCGCGCAACCGTTTGAGATCACTCCAGTTCGTCAATTCATCGAATCGAATTTCTCCGTCGCCTGGGCGGACGAGATTTCAGCCGGTATGGCGAACAAGCCGGTTACAGTTTTTATTGCGACGCGCAACCGCGCGGTCATCGGGTTTGCGGTTTATGAATGCACGCGCAAGGCATTCTTTGGCCCGGCCGGCGTGGCCAGCGATGAACGCGGCCGAGGCATTGGGAAAGCGCTGCTAATCGCGGCGCTGGGGGGATTGCGAGAACTGGGTTATGCATACGCTATCATTGGAGCCGCAGGCCCGGTTGAATTCTACACAGAGACAGTCGGCGCGACGATCATCCCCGACAGCGAACCCGGCATCTACACCGATCTACTAACGAGTCAGTGACGTCGAATCCTTCAATCCGCGAACTCGCACGCGCATTTTCCGCCGGCAAGAAACTGGAAATCGGAACAGGCTTACCCGGCCCGAGAGGCACGCGCGTGATGGGCGTCATGCGCGAGTTCAACGACGATCCGCTGGGGTTCATCGAACGCTTGCAGCGCGATTATGGCGACATCGTGTGGTCGCGATTTCTCTACGTGCCGGCGCTGTTTCTTTATCACCCAAATGAAATTGAATCCGTGCTGACGACCAACGCAAAGAACTTTAGAAAAGCAATGACGCTCCGCTCGAATTTCTTTCAGCGCCTGGTCGGCAACGGTTTACTGACGAGCGAAGGCGAAGAATGGAAGCGCCAACGTCGTCTGTCGAATCCGGCATTCCATCGCGAGCGCGTTGCGAGTTACGCGAACACGATGGTCGATTACGCGAATCGTCTGATCACCAATTGGCACGAAGGTGAAACGCGTGACATGCACCGCGACATGATGCGTTTGACGCTGGAAATTGTCGTGCGCTGTCTGTTCAGCGCTGACGTTTCGCATGATGTCGATCACATTGGCGATACGCTGGCGGAGATGGTGAAGCCGTTCGCATCGCAGGCGACTCTCAAATGGATTCTCAATAACCGGCTGCCGACGCCTGAACACATTCGCTTTCATCGGCTCGCGCGAAAGATCGACAATGTTGTCTATCGCATCATCGCTGAACGTCGCGCCAACGGGAAAGACGAAGGCGATCTGCTGTCGATGTTGCTCGCCGCGCACGACGAAGACGGGTCCGGCATGAGCGATCAGCAATTGCGCGATGAAGTGATGACGCTGTTCCTTGCCGGGCACGAGACGACCGCGCTGACTCTGGCGTGGACATGGTATCTGCTTGGCAAGAACCCGGAAGCCGAAAAGAAATTTCACGCGGAGTTGGACAATGTGCTCAACGATCGCGACGCGACGTTCGCCGATTTGCCGTGATTGAAATTCACCGAACAAATTGTGAAAGAGTCGATGCGCCTTTATCCACCGGCATATGGCTTGGGACGCGAGGCCATTAACGACTGCGAGATAGGCGGCTATCGAGTTCCGACGGGAACTCAAGTCTTCATGTTTCAATGGGCGACGCATCGCGACGCACGCTGGTTCGATCGGCCGCTGGAATTCAAGCCCGAGCGCTGGACGGCTGAGTTTGAATCGCAACTCCACAAATACGCTTACTTTCCTTTCGGTGCCGGCCCACGCGTCTGCATCGGCGCGGCGTTCGCAATGATGGAAATGGTTCTGGTGTTGGCGACGATTGGGCGGAAGTTTCGTTTGGAACTAGTTGCTAAGCATCCAGTCGAAGTCTATCCAGCAATGTCGCTGCGGCCGAAGGATGGCGTGAAAGTAATAGTTCACTCGCGATCAACTCTATGACGTTATCGGCAAGACAACTCGCAACCGCGGACGCTCGCCGCGCGCAGCTCGTTAAGATTTTTTCGTCGCTTCCCGAAGTCGAAATCCAGGAGTTGGGCGAACATCTGGGATTGCGGATTCGCAAGAAGTCGCTCGCTTACTACCAATTCGATCATCATGGCGATGGAATGATCTCGCTCGTTTGTCGATCTAACGTGAACGAGCAGCGCCGCTTGATTCAATCAGATCCGGAAACGTTCTTCGTTCCCGACTACGTTGGCAGCAGAGGATGGATTGGAATGCGTTTGGATCTGGATGAAGTTGATTGGGAAACGGCGACAGATTTATTGAAACGCGGCTATCAGGAGATCGCGCCGCGAAAGTTGGCCGCGATGATTGATGTTTAATGCGCCTGTGATTAGTTTCCTGCGAGTATTGCATTCACCAACAGCGTCCACTCTTCCAGTGCAAAGGTTTCCGCTCGCCGCAATGGCGGTATTCCGGCGTCGCACAAAATGATGCTGGCGCCGCCGCGCTTCTTCAGTAACCCCTGAATCGACTCTGGTGCTTCGCGCAGGTTGTTGAGAATCGTCTTGCGCGGATGCGCAAAGCCGGCGCTGACGACTTGCCACAAGAGCCCTTCGTCTTTCACTTCGGCAGCAATCTTCGGACGAACACGCAGGCGCGCGACCGTACTCCAAACTTTCGGCGCGGGTCGAAAAGCCTGCGGCGGAACGTCAAACAGCTTTTCGACTTCGCAATAAGCTTCAACGAAAACTGACAAGTAACCTCGTTCACTCGAACCCGGTGGCGCAATGATTCGATCGACGACTTCGCGCTGTAGCATCAGCGTCATATCGCCGATACAACTTCGCTGTTCGATCAATCGCTGTAGGATCGCGGTGCCGACGTTGTAAGGAAGATTGGCGATGACCCGCGCGGTTGGTGATGGTTTGATTGCTTCGCAGAAATCAATCGTGAGCGCGTCGGCTTCAATCAGTTGAAAGTTCGCCGAGGCACTGAATTGATCTCGGAGCTGAGGAACAAGATTGCGATCGAACTCGATTGCGATGACGCGACCGGCTCGCTTGACGAGTTCGGTTGTGAGCGCGCCGCGGCCGGGGCCGATTTCGATGACGGTTTGATCGGGCTGGGGATCAAATGCGTCGATAATGCGGTGCACGACACCGCGATCGACGAGGAAGTTCTGGCCGAAACGACGCTTGGGAACGTTTGTGATAGACACGTGTTTGCCCGCCCGCTACCGCGGGCGGTTCTGACTCGGATAGCCAGTGATTTCAACGTCGTGGCCGTGTTGGGCGACTTCAACGTGTTCGAGTTGCAGCGCATCCGCTATTCTGTCTGCGCCAGCGCCTCCTATTGCGGATGGCGCGTCCTGGCCGCCGATGATCATCGGCGCGACGAAGAACGTGACTTTATTGACTAAGCCGGCCTCAAGCATCAGCGCCGCGAGAAAAGGTCCGCCTTCAATGAGCACGCTTTGAATCGATCGCTTTCCTAATTCATCAAGCACGCTCGGCAAATCAAGCGCCGCCTCCTGCGCGATCACCTCAACTCCGCGCGATTGCAACGCGTCAAGCTCATCCGCATCGGCATCGCCACACGCAAAGATAAGCACTGGCCCAGCATCCGTCGTTTGCGCGAGCTGCGATTCAGGCGAGAGCCGCAGATATTGTTCGATGACCACGCGCACCAGCGGTCGTCGCCTGGGCTTGCCTGATCGATCTGTTAACAGTGGATCGTCACTGCGCGCAGTGCGACCGCCAATCATAATCGCGTCGTACTGATGACGCAGATCATGAACCCGTGTCCGCGCATCTTCCCCGGTAATCCAACGCGAATCTCCGTTAACGGTCGCGACCTTGCCATCCAACGAAACGGCCATCTTCAAATGAACGAAAGGACGACCGGTGCGCATGAAATGAATGTACGCTTCGTTGAGGCGCGCGGCTTGTTCGGCCATCACGCCGATGCAAACATCAACGCCTGCTTCGCGCAAGTGCGCAAAGCCGCGACCAGACACTTTGGGATTTGGATCTTCGATCGGCGCAACGATCCGCTTGATTCCCGCTTTGATCAGCGCATCTGTGCAAGGCGACGTTCGGCCTTGGTGAGCATGTGGCTCAAGCGAAACGTAGGCCGTTGCGCCTCGCGCGTTTTCGCCGGCCTGTTCTAGCGCGATGGTTTCAGCATGTTTGATTTGATCGAAAAGATAGAAGCCTTTGCCGACGAGCTGTTGATTCGGATCGACAATGATTGTGCCGACAAGCGGGCCGGGACTGACTTGACCGATACCGCGCGCGGCCAAGTCGAGCGCGCGCTGCATCATCTGGCGATCAAAATCTGAAGTGATACTCAAGTGAAGTTAGTTGAAAAGACTATTCACGTACTGCTCGGGATCAAAGACGACGAGATCATCAACTTTCTCGCCGATACCGGCATAACGAATTGGCAAGCCGAGTTCCTTGGCAATGGCGACCGCGATGCCGCCTTTCGCGGTGCCGTCAAGTTTCGTTAGAACGATTCCCGTAACGCCAGCAACTCTTAGGAACTGGCGCGCTTGTTCCAATCCGTTTTGGCCAGTCACTGCATCGACGACGAGCAGTGTCTCATGGGGCGCGCCTTCGACTTCACGTCCGGCGACGCGTTTCATCTTCTCCAACTCAGCCATCAAGTTTGATTTGTTGTGCAGACGACCCGCGGTATCGACGATCAAGACATCCGAGCCGCGCGCCTTCGCGGCCTTCATCGAATCGAAAAGTACCGCCGCCGGATCGGTTCCCTGCTTCTGTTGAATCAAAGGCACGCCCGTGCGTTCGGCCCAAATCGCCAGTTGATCAGAGGCCGCCGCGCGAAATGTATCGGCGGCGCAGATCAAAACGTCGTTGCCTTCCGCCTTAATTCGTTGTGCGAGTTTGCCGATCGTCGTCGTCTTGCCGACCCCATTCACGCCCACAATCATCATGACGTAAGGCGCGATGTTGTCAGGCACGCTCGTTTCTGACGCGACGCCCTGCGACTCAGACGCTTGCAGGATCGAAAGCAGTTCAGTCTTGATCGCGTCTTTCAATTTTTCGATGTCGTCGATCTCTTTGCGACTGATGCCGCGACGCACCGTCTCGAGCACATGCATCGTCGTCGGGACGCCGATGTCCGCCGCGATCAGCGCTTCTTCGAGTTCATCCAACAGCGCTGCGTCGATCTTCTTGCCGGCCGCAAAGACGCTGTCAATTCTGTCGGAAAGAGATTCGCGCGTGGCCGCAACGGCGCGACGGAAGCGGGCTGAGAATTCCTGCTCAAGCGCAGCTTCACGAGTCTGCAATTGCTCTATTGAAAGATCGAGTCCCAGCACCGAAGTTTGCCACGGCGTGCTTGGCGCAACTGGCGTCGATTCGATCGGGGGCGGAGTTGGTTTGTCCGCAAGCGGCGCAGGTTCTTGAACGCCTGTCTCCGCTCGGGTAACTTCCGCTCCGGGCGCGGGGGCAGCACTTGGCTGATTTAGCCCGAGCGAGACAAACTCATCCTTCTTTCTTCTCCAAAAAGCCATTAGTGCTCCTGATTATGATCGCAGACGAATAATCTGGATTATAAGCAGAAGCGGCGCATCGCCACAAAAGCAACGCGCCGCAAACCTCTCGTAAGCCGCGTCTTGATGTTAACTGATTGCGATAACTGAATCTGTGGTCGAGGAAAACGGCACAGGTGGAATTCCGCGGAACTCACTCTGCTTTCGATTCACGCGCGTGACGCCCGGACGAATCTTTCCCGCTTCGCAAGCCGCGATAAACGCCGCAACTACGCGCGCATCATAGCGCGTGCCAATGAAACTCTTGAGTCGGGTCAGTGCCGCTTCCAACTCCATCGCACGCTGATAGGGTCGCTCAGTCGTCATCGCATCGAACGTATCCGCCACGGAAACGATCCGCGCCTGCATGGGAATCTGCTCACCTTTCAAGCCTTGCGGATAACCCTGGCCGTTGATCATCTCGTGATGCATGTACATGCCCGGCAAGAAATCCTTCATCGCCGAAATCTGCGACATGATTTTGAAGCCCTTCTGCGGATGAGTCTTCATGATTTCGAACTCCTCATCGGTGAGCGCGGAAGGTTTCTTCAACACGCGATCATCGATTCCGATTTTGCCAACATCGTGAAGCAGTGCGCTGATCCGAATCTGCTCGATTTCTTCATCCGGCAGGCCGAGAGCTTGCGCAGTGGCCACGGAGAATCGTGAGACGCGCTCAGAATGCCCGCGGGTATAAGGATCTTTCCCATCAATCGCTGCGGCTAACGCTTTCACCGTACCCAGAAACATTTCGTGATTTTCCTGAGCCGATCGTTGCAGGTCACCGACGTAGCGCTCAATCTGATCCGTCATGCGATTGAATGATGCGCCAAGTTCACCCAGTTCCGTCCGCCCGAGCACTTTTATTCGCTGCGAAAAATCTCCGGCAGCGATGCGTTGCGCGCCCGCGGCAAGTTCGCTAACCGGGCGCGTCAATTTCTGCGCGAAATAGAATCCGAAAATCAACGCCAGCGCCGCCGCAAACAAACTGACGACCATGGTTTGGCTACGCATGTCCTGCACCGAAGCCAGCGCGGCGGCCTCATCCTGAATCGCTATCACTCCCAACAATGAATTGCGATCGAGTTCAACCGTCGCGTAGGAACCCAGCATCGTCCTGACCTTGCCGTCACGATCGAGTGGAAATGGCTCAAGCGCGGATTGCACTTTCGCGCCAGTCTCCAACCAGTCCTGCACTACTTTCAAATCAGTCATCGGCCGTTCAGAGAACGCCACTGCAGCGTCGGGATGCGCCACCGCTCTTCCGTTTTGATCGACAACGAAAACGACTGGCAGCCCCTGATCCAATAAGTCACGGGCGCTCGACGATGATGCCTGCTGCACTGCTTTGAAGACTTCCTGAAATGAAACGATAGCAACGACGGCCGCGGAAATTTCTTCGCCGTTCATCACGGGCGCGGCAATCGTCAATGCCATTTCCTGGCCAGAGCGAATGATCTGCGGACGACCAATGATGACTCCGCGCGCATTCATTTTCGCCAACACTTCGCTGATGCGCTGATCGACTTCCTCGCGCTTGATCACATCGGCTTGAAATGCGCGATGCACTTCACCCTTAACCGGACAGATTGCGAGCGCGATCAGATTCGGATCGTCCTGCAGAGTTCTTTGCAGCCGCGTGTCGTAACCCAAGTCGGTTTCGAATCGATTGCCGCCAGTGATTTCGAACGCGCGCGCCAAACCGATGACGACGTCGCGATAGCGCTGGCCGTACAATTCGATCTGCCGCGCTTTGTCGCGCACGAGTTGAGCCTGATAGCGCCCTTCGGTCGCGCGCAACTCTACCGCGCTTCGTCGCGACAGCAGGACGCCGGCGATCGTCAGCGGCAAGAGGCCGACCAACAGCAAGACGGCCAGCATGACGTAGATGATGCGGATGCGATTGAAAGATTTGAACACGTGAACTCGATCGCGGACGAGGTACAAAAAGGCATGCAGCCACACGTACTCCAGTGGCCTTTTACTAGATTAGAGGGTCGCGAAGCACGGTGTCAACGGTTTTGGCAGGAATTTAACTGCTGAAATAGCAAGAGTTAGGATTTCGACGCGAAGACTGATTGGGTTTCCTGGTCTCGCACAGGGCGCGGCTGCGTTGAAGCTAAATCCTATGTTCCCTAGTTTTTACGACTTCAGCGGTCATCCGAACGTCTAAAGATTTGACGGCGCGGTTGGTTGCGCGCGACATTTGGATGCTCACCCACGGTAGGCGAGCACGAGCCAGATGGAAACGGCCTCGAACGACGAACAGATGGTTGAACGCGCGCTTTCTGGCGATCCGGAGGCGTTCGGTGAAATCGTGCGTCGCTGGGAGCGACGCATCTTTGCTCTGGCGTTCGGGATGTTGGGCCGCGAAGAAGATGCGCGCGACGCCACGCAGGAAACGTTTCTTTCCGCGTTTCGCAACCTGCGAAATTTTCGCGGCGAAGCTAAGGTTTCATCGTGGCTTCATCGCATCGCCGTCAACCAGTGCATCACACGGCAGCGACGCGCGAAAGTTCGCAGCGAAACGGCGCTGGAAGACGAAGCGGAAAAGAACGCTGCGGTTTTCGCTTTGCCGCTTGAAGCTTCACCCGCGCGTGCGGCTGAAGACGTTGAGCGCAGCATCGCAGTGAGACGTGCCGTCGCGACCTTGCCGCCAGACTTGCGACAGGTCGTGGTGATGAAGGAGTTTGAAGAGCTAACGTTTCAGGAAATCGCCGATGCGTTAGAACTGCCGCTCAGCACGGTGAAGAGCCGCCTGTACACAGCACTGCGACAATTGCAGTTGCGGCTGCAAAAATTCGGCGAATGAGATACGAGGTATTTATGCAAGACGTTAATCAACGGCCAATCTGTCATCGAGCGGAAGACCTGGTGACTTATTTGTACGGCGAAGCGAATGCCGCGGACGCCGCGGACTTTCGCAATCACCTTGAGCACTGTGACGCGTGCCACAGCGAGTTCGCTGTCTTCAATCAAGTGCACGAGTCGAACGTGCTATGGCGCAATGAAGCGCTGGGAGCTTCGTTTAATCCGGCGGCAGCGGCGGCTGAATCGACGATCAATTCAACCCAATTCGAAAAGCACGAACGAAAGCTATCGGCACTTGCGGCGTTGCGTGAGTTCTTCACCGTTTCGCCGCTCTGGTTGCGAGGAGTAACAGCATTCGCGGCCTTGCTGCTCTGCGCGCTCGTGTTGTTTGCGGTCTTGCGAACATCGCAGCGACCGGTGCCGGTTCCGGTTGCCAAGTCTGGCGAAGAGAAGATTTTTACGAAATCGGAGCTAGACGCTGAGGTCGCGCGTCAGGTAAAGATGCAGACCGAGAAGTCCCAACAGCAGGCTTTGTCGTCACAGGTTAATCCGGCAGTCGCCGGAGCGCACAACAAGCAACGCGCTGAGGTTGCGACTATTCGCATACCTTCGAAGTCTCGCGTCAAAGGACTGACTCGCGAAGAGCGCCAGCAACTGGCAGCGGACTTGCGATTAATCCCTGGCGCCGAAGAAGAAGAGGCGTTGTTTGAATTACCCGAGATGCCCAATCAGTGAATTCGCGCAAACGCGCAGGTGAAATTATGAGAAGCAATTCGAAAACCAACTTGACGCTCATTGTTGCCATCGCTGCGACCCTGCTCGCCGCATGCATCAACACACTTGGCCAAACTTCGCAACCCCCCAACCAGGGTGATGCCGCGCAGGTTCAATCGACTCAGGCGCAAACCGCCCAACCAAATTTCCTCGACGACATTCGGGCCTTGGATCTAAAGCCTGACCAGATTCAGAAGATTCGCGAGATCAACATCGGACTGAAGGACGAGAGGCAAGCGGCCAACATTAAATTGCGGCAAGCCCAACGGGCGCTGGCTGAAGCCGTGGAATCGCCGACTCCGAATGAAGATCTGATCGCGCAACGATCGCGTGAAGTTGCCGAAGCTCAAGCCAACACGATCCGTTTGCGATCGCTGACCGAAGCTCGCATCCTGCAAGTGCTCACCCCTGAGCAACGAATCCGGTTGCGAGAAATGCGGCAACGCAATCTGGCTCTGCGCCGAGCGAATCAGCAGCAAACGCCGAACGGTCTGGGGCAGCGCCAGGGATTGCGGAAACAAAACGCCCCGTTGCTGAATCCGGCGCAACAAAAAGCGATTCGACGCCAACAGAAACCATAGCTTCTCCGCCCCACGCATTAATTCACGAGCCGGCAGAGTGATTCTCGCCGGCTCTTTTTTCTCCCGCGGTTAATCACGATCCTTGACGTAAACGATTCATTCTGCGCATTATAGGCCGCTCTGTTGAAAACCATGGTCGGACCGCAGTAGCGCGCTGAACGTTCGGACCACCAAGCGCTTTTGACCCGCGCGGCATCCTCAAAACCACTGCGGCAATGCGGTCGGTCTTTTTGTCATTATTGACGTGCGGATGAATTTCGTCGCTCGCTTCCTTTTTGATTTGCAAGAGATGTCGCTGCTGGCCGGTCGGGCCATGCGCGGCATTTTCAAAAAGCCACATTACATTCCCGAGTCAATCGCGCAGATGGATTACATCGGCGTGGGATCGCTGACGATCATCATCCTGACCGGATTTTTCACCGGCGGCGTGTTGACGTTGCAGACGTATCAGACGCTCGAATCCTACGGCGCAGTCGATCAACTCGGGTATCTGGTTTCCATCTCGCTGGTTCGTGAATTGGGACCGGTGTTGAGCGCCCTGATGGTTACCGGCAGAGTTGTCTCGGCAATTTCCGCGGAACTCGGTTCGATGGTCGTGTCGGAACAAATTGACGCGATGCGAGCTTTGGGGACGGACCCGATTCGCAAGCTGGTTGCGCCGCGCATCGTTGCTTTGGTGATCACGCTGCCATTGCTGACGCTGATTACCGACGTGATGGGCATCGCCGGAGGGTGGGCCGTCTCGACTTTTATGTACGGACTGCCGTCTTCAATGTTCATTAACTCGGTCAGGGACGGAATTACTACAGATGATATTATCGGCGGCATCATCAAGCCGCTCGTCTTCGCATTTCTGATGGGCACGATTGCGTGTCACAAAGGATTGAAAACGGAAGGCGGCACGGTGGGTGTTGGCCGCTCGACGACTTCGGCGGTGGTGATGGCGTCGATCATCGTTATTATCGCTGACTTCTTCCTGGCAAAGGCGCTACAGCTTATTCTAGGTACTACGACATGATGACCCAGGCTTCCATCGACAATCGCGTCAGCGAGCACGCAGCCGAATCGACTTTCCGCGAAGTCGATGACCGCGATCGCGCGATTCCGGCGATCGAATTTCGCAACGTCACGATGATTTACGACGGCCGCAAAGTCCTGAACGACCTCAGCTTCAAAGTGATGAAAGGCGAAACGAAGATCATTCTCGGCGGATCGGGTTGCGGAAAATCGACAACCATCAAGTTGGTGCTCGGTCTGGTCAAACCTGACAGCGGTCAGATTCTCGTAGATGGCGAAGACGTCACCAATTACAACGAAGCCGAAATGATGCGCGTGCGCAAGAAAATCGGGATGATTTTTCAGGAAGGCGCGCTGTTTGATTCGCTGTCCGTTTACGAAAACGTCGCGTTCAAGTTGCACGAGCAAGGCGTTCCGGAAGATGAAGTCGAAAACGAGGTGCGGCGTATGTTGCGCTTTGTGAATCTCGAACAAGCGATCGACAAAATGCCTTCCGAACTTTCCGGCGGCATGCGCCGGCGCGTCGGCATCGCGCGCGCATTGGTCGGCGATCCGAAAATCGTCATGTTTGACGAGCCGACTGCGGGACTCGATCCGCCGACCGCACGAACTATTTGCGAGCTGGCGATGAAGCTGCGCGATCTGGAAGACGTTTCGTCGATCTTCGTCACGCACGAGATGAACAATCTCGACTATTTGACTTCGGAATACGCGGTGGTCAACGAGGCCGGCGAAGTCGTGTTCGAGACTGAAGGCGAAAAGCTCTGCCTTATCAACAGCAAGGTCTTAATGATGCGCGACGGTCAAATAATTTTTAGCGGCACAGACGAATCGTTGCGCAAGGCTGACGATCCGTACATTCACAAATTTCTGCGCGGACAATGAAAAGCAAGGATGAATGCGGAAGGGTGAAGGATGAAATCTTCGTTCAGCCGCTTGTCGTTACTTGCAAGGCTGATTAAGAATTTTTGGAAGAAAGGACATAGGACGAAGCCGGACAGGATCGAAGTTGTGAACCCATTTTCGTGGTTCATCCTTCATCGTTCATCCTTCATCCTTGCGGTTCCATGCCAAAATCAACCAAGAACATCGGACTGAGCGAGCTGCGGGTAGGGTTGCTCGTTTTCATTGCGTTGGCAGTGCTGTTAGTTCTGATTCTGAACGCGTCGGGCGAACTCAATCCGTTCAAGAGTCACCTGCACTTGCGTGCGCGCTTTGCTGACGCGAACGGCTTGCGCGATGGATCGGAAGTGCGCCTCGCTGGCGTGCGCATCGGCAAAGTCGATCGCATCCGCCTGTTGAGTCCATCCGAAGTTGGCACTGGTCCGAATCCGCAAAAAATTGAAGCGTCCCTGACGATCGACAGCAAGATCGATGGCGTCCCGGCGACGGATCGTATTCGCACCGATTCGACCGCGCAACAGGCCGCGCCGAGTATTCTCGGCAGCGAAATGATCGTGAACATCACACCGGGAACGCCGCTGGGCCAACCGGTCACCGACAATTTCTTATTGCCTTCGACTGCCGGCAACACGATGAGCGACCTCGCAAATTCTGGAACTGAGCTGGCGCAAAAGCTAAGCAAACTATCCGATCAATTGAACGAAGTGGTGAAGAATGTTCGCGAGGGCAAGGGTACCGTCGGTCGTCTGTTCAATGACGAATCGCTCTACAACAACCTGAACGCGACGATTCGCGACGCCGAGGAGTTGGCCACGCAAATCAAGAGTGGCAAAGGCTCAGCCGGCAAGTTCATCTACGACGAGGCTCTCTACAACAACGCCAACGACATCGCCGCGAACTTGAAGAAGTTGTCTGCAGATCTGGCGGCTGGCCGCGGCACTGCGGGCAAGCTGCTCGAAAGCGATGAGATGTACAACAAGATCAATCGCATCGCCGATCGCGTCAACCATTCGATGGATCAGATCGATCAGATCATCGCCGGAGTTAATCAAGGACAAGGCACGCTCGGCAAGCTGGTCAAGGACGAAGCGATTTACAACGACGCGCGCACCGCGATTGCTCGCTTCAACACGACGGCGGCGCGCATCGATAACGTCGTCGCGAACGCGCAGCGCGGCGAAGGCACGCTCGGCAAATTGATCACCGACGATTCGCTCTACAACAACGTGAACAACCTTTCGTCAGAAGGCGTGAAGATGATTTATGACTTTCGCCAAAACCCGAAAAAATACCTGACGATTAAGTTTCAGTTGTTCTAGTCAATGTATATTGATGACTTCATTTGGCTAACCGAGATTGCGAACAAAATCGCGTCCAAGCATCAGGTAACGCTTGACGAAGCCGAAGAAATATTCTTCAACAACCCGAAATATCGATTCGTAGAATCGGGGCATCAATCAGGTGAGAATGTGTACTCGGCAGGTGGACAAACCGACGCAGGACGCTATTTGATTGTGTTCTTCATTCATAAAGGCGATAACACGGCATTAATTCTAAGCGCCCGCGATATGGATTCGGCCGAACGAAAACGATATGAGCGAAAATAAAAATCACCCAAGCAGTATTTCCAACGCACGCTCTCCGGAGAAGATTGGCGAATACTGGGACACGCACAGTCTTGCGGATCATTGGGATCAAACACGTGAAGTTGAATTTGAAATCCGTGCCCCACGTCGCATCACACTTGATCCTGAGGTTTACACTCAACTCGAACAGCAGGCCGAGAACCAGGGGGTCTCATTAGCCAGTCTCGCCAATTCGTGGTTGAAAGAAAGACTATCCGGCGACAAGGCAGCTTAGCATTTTGCGCCACAGGTCAGTTAAGAAGGGATTACTTCACGTCTTGAACCTGGTCGAACTCCTCTCACGCCACGCATCCACTCCTGAAACCTTTCGAAATACAGATACACAACCGGCGTGAGATAGAGCGTCAGCACCTGCGAAACGATCAGCCCGCCTACTACTGCTAAGCCCAAGCCGCGTCGAGCTGAAGCGCCGGCGCCCCAGCCGAGCGCGATTGGGAGCGTGCCCATCAACGCCGACATCGTCGTCATCATGATCGGACGAAAGCGAATCACGCAGGCGTCGTAAATCGCCTGGCGCGCGTTCTCGCCTTCGCGGCGCTGCTTGTCGAGCGCAAAGTCGATCATCATGATCGCGTTCTTTTTCACAATGCCGATCAGCATGATCAGCCCAACGAACGCGTAGATGTCGAGTTCGCGATGAAAGATCATCAGCGTCAGCAACGCGCCTAAACCTGCGGAGGGCAGACCGGAAAGAATCGTGAGCGGGTGAATAAAGCTCTCGTACAGAATTCCCAGCACGATATAAATCACAAGAATCGCCATCACCAGCAGCATGCCTAATCCCTTCAGCGACTGCTGAAAGGCCTGCGCCGTTCCCTGGAAACTTGTGTTGATTGTCAGCGGCAACGTCCGTGCCGCCAATTTCTGAATTTCATCCACTCCCTGTCCCAGCGAAACGCCCGGCAGCAGATCGAACGAAATCGTCACCGACGGAAGCTGTCCCATATGATTTACCGTCAACGGACCCAGGCTTGTCGTCAAGCTCGCCACCGAGTTGAGCGGTACAAGCTGTCCATTCGACGAACGCACATACAGATAAGACAGCATCTGCGGATCGAGCTGATATTGCGGCTCGAGCTCCATGATCACCCAGTATTCGTTGTTCGGCGCGTAGATCGTCGAGATCTGCCGCTGCCCATACGCCGTGAACAACGCGTTTTCGATTTGCTGCGGCGAAACGCCCACCACCTGCGCTTTATCCCGGTCGATTTTCACGTTTACTTGCGGGCTTTTGATTTGCAGGTCCGTCGTTACATTCTGCAATCCCGGCAACTGTTTCATTTTGTCGCTCAAAATTTGCGCGTACTTGTAGAGCTGATCTGTTTGCGGGCTCACCAGCGTGTATTGATACTGGCTCTTGGTCTGTTGCCCGCCGATCCGAATCGGTGGTGGATTTTGCAGAAAAACTCGCAGTCCCGGAATCGTGTTGAGTTTCGGCTGCATCTCCTGCATGACGTCCGGAATCGTCATGTGATGCTGAAATAACGGCCGGAACACATGCAACAGCGAACCGATCACGGCAACGTGCCCGA
>JAJPKD010000030.1 GCA_021323895.1 Acidobacteriota bacterium
ATTACGCGCCAACCGGCGCAGCTCGCTATAGACGAGCGGCATCAACTTTTCGAGCGCAGCTTTGTCGCCATCGCCCCATTTCACCAATAGTTGGGTGACATTGTCGGAGGAAGACATTGCGAGATTTGTTGTTTAGAAGCGCGCCAAAACTCTAATGAAATCTGTTTAGAGGCGGGACTTGTCCCGCCCGTGACGTGAGACTGGCGGACAAGTCCGCCGTCTAAACGATGAATGTTTCTTGTGTCCGCGGCCTACATTGAGCGGCGAAATTCTACAACAGCGGGCGAAATTCCAAAAAGTTTTTCAGCCGTGAGGGAGTTTCCGCCGCGCTTCCGCGTTATCAAGTGTAAGGCAAAAGTGGTGAAGCAGTTCGTCGCAAGACGCCCACGAACAAGCCGCCGGTCGCTTCAACCGCCACGGCAGTAGATTTCCAAAAAGGAGAAACGAAAATGAAAAAGGCTTACACAATGATCGCGTTGTTAGTGCTTCTCGGTTCGATGGCCGTGGCGGCCAATGCTCAGAATAATGGCCGCAGGCTCGTCGCGAACATTCCCTTCCAGTTCAACGTTGGCGACAAGACTCTGCCCGCCGGCGAATACACCATCGCGCAAACCAATCCGTCATCCGATCGCGCCGTGCTGCAAATCCGCGCGAAGGACGGCAGCCAGAGCGTGCTGGTGCAGATGAATTCGGTTTCCGGCAAGGCCGCGGACGCAACAACCCTGGTGTTCCACCGCTACGGCAACAAGTGTTTCTTTGCCCAGGCGTGGATCGACGGCGACCGCGATGGTCTGAGTGCGCAGAGTTCGCGCGCCGAACGGGCAACGCGAAAAGAGATGGCCGCGCTCGGAGTCAAAGCGGAAATGATCGCGCTAAGCAGTCGCTGATTTTCCCAACAGAATTCAGCCGCAGATGGAACCGGAGAACTCCGCTGCAAGCTGACGCTGTCACCCGAAGTCGCAAGGCTTCGGGTGATTGCTTTTTGGGTGAAGGGATCCTTGAAGCTTGACCCTTCCGTGAACAGCGCTAATATTTCAATGCGTGTCACAACCTTTAATCATCGCGATCGATGGCCCATCAGGCTCAGGCAAATCGACACTGGGCCGCATGCTCGCGCGCGAGCTTGGCTTGCTGTACATCGACACGGGATCGATGTATCGCGCCGTGGCGTTGGCGGTGATCGAATCGACGGTGAATGAAAGTGATGATGTTACGGTTGGCTCGCTGGCAGAGAGAATCGATATCGATCTGGGTGGCGATCCCGATTCGTTGCGCGTGACATTAAATGGCCGCGACGTCAGCGAACGCATTCGCGCGGAAGACGTCACGCATGTCTCGTCAATCATTTCGACGATTCCCGCAGTGCGGCGCGCAATGGTCAGACGCCAGCGCGAATTGGGGAAGCGCGGCGCCGTGATGAACGGACGCGACATCGGCACCGTCGTTTTTCCCGATGCTGACGTGAAGTTTTTTCTGGACGCGGCCATCGAAGAACGTGCCGAACGACGCCTGGCCGAAGAGCGCGAAGTGAATCCAGACGCGACTTACGAACAGACGCTGGCGGACATCACCGAGCGCGATCGGCGCGACACAACACGCGTGGATTCGCCCTTGGTTGCGGCGAACGACGCGATCGTGATCGACTCGACCGGCAAGCCGATTGAAGAAGTTTTTGCCGACATGATGAATGTGGTAAGGCAAAAGGATGCGTCATGGCGGTAGGATTCAATTTTAAGCGTGAGGCGATTTGGATGGTGGTGTTCTCGATCGTGATGCCACTGATTGGGTTAGTCGTGTTGTTGGGACTTCGGCTCTTGTTGCATTGATATTTTGCGGGCAAGGATGCCCGCGACCCGCCGACAAGATGTCGGCGATCCAAATATGTTTACTGGAATCATTGAAGAACTTGGCCGCGTGCGATCGGTTGAAAAGCGCGGAGAGGATGCGCGCATCGTGATCGAAGCCCGCACCGTGACCCATGGATCACAGAACGGTGATTCGATCGCCGTCAATGGAGTATGCCTGACGGCGCTCGACGTCACGCCGCATTCGTTCCGCGCGGATGTTTCGAAAGAGACGCTGTTTCGCTCGACGCTGGGCTCGTTGAAAGAAGGCTCGCCGGTAAATCTCGAACGCGCGGTGACACCCACGACGCGGCTCGGCGGCCACATCGTTCAAGGTCACGTCGATGCACGCGGCAAGTTTGTCGGCTCGGAAGATCACGGCGAATCGTGGACGTTTCGCTTCGCCTATCCGAGAGAGATCGGAAAATATCTCGTCTTCAAAGGCTCGGTCTCCGTCGAAGGGATCAGCCTGACGATCGCGAATCTTACCGATGAATATTTCGACATTGCGGTCATTCCGAAGACGTTCGGAGTTACGAATTTCTCAGCACTCAAGCCCGGTGACGAAGTGAACCTGGAAGTCGATGTGATTGCGAAATATGTCGAGAGAATTTTGACGGAACAGGCCAAGGCCGATGCGGCTATGTCCTGAATCGCCAAAGGCTCGGCCGGCGCGGTAACATAGCTTCAAATCGAATCTCAGATTCCAAATTGCAGAATTCAAAGAAATGCCACTTGCTTCCATTTCAGCCGCCGCCGCCGACATTCGAGAAGGCCGAATGATCATCATCGTGGACGATGAAGATCGCGAGAATGAAGGCGATCTGGTTTGCGCGGCTGAGAAGGTCACTCCCGAAATAATTAACTTCATGGCGCGCCACGCGCGCGGGCTGATTTGCTTGCCGCTGACGGAAGAGCGTTGCGATGAACTGCATCTATCACCGCAGGTTGCGGACAACACCTCAAAGCTCGGCACCGCGTTCACCGTTTCGATCGAAGCGCGCCGCGGCGTGACGACGGGAATCTCTGCCGCTGATCGCGCGACGACGATTCTGACCGCCGTAGATTCGCGCACGAAGCCACAGGATCTCGCGCGGCCAGGCCACGTTTTTCCGCTGCGCGGGAAAAAAGGCGGCGTGCTCGTTCGTCCGGGACAGACCGAGGCGGCCGTCGATATCGCGCGCATTGCCGGCCTTTATCCCGCCGGAGTGATTTGCGAAATCATGAATGAAGACGGCACGATGGCGCGCCTGCCGCAACTCCGCGAGTTCGCCAGCATTCATGGTCTGAAAATCATCAGCGTCGCCGACCTGGTTCACTATCGCATCACAAAAGAAGTCCTCGTGCGCCGGGCCGTCGAAACCGACCTCCCAACCGTGTACGGAACGTTTCGCGCAATCGCTTTCGAGAACACGAACAATGGCGATGTGCATTTGGCGATGGTGATGGGCGACGTGCGCACGACCGATCCGGTAATGGTGCGCGTGCACAGCGAGAATGTTACTTGCGATATGTTCGGATCGACGATCGACGACACGGGCTATCAGTTGCGCCGCGCACTCGAAAAAATCTCAGAGGCGGGCCAGGGCGTAGTCCTGTATCTTCGCCAAAGCGAACACGGACTCGATCTGATTCACCAACTCAAGACTTACGCGCTCATGCAGGAGCGCGGCCTCACGAAACGCGAAGCCAGCAGAGAGACAGGTTACGGTTTGAATCGAGACTACGGCGTGGGCGCGCAAATTCTTCACGAGCTCGGGCTGCGGCGCATTCTGCTTTTGACGAACCATCCACCGAAAGTTACCGCGATCGAAGGCTTTGAATTAGAAGTTGTTGGCAACGTGCCGCTCGGCTCGCCGGCTGAAGATCAGACGAGAACAGATCCTGCCGAGACACCTCAATCGGTCTCGCACTAAACCCGCTTCGGTTTATCGCTCGGATTTCAGATGAAGAGTTGTGTGCTCAGTTATTGAGCCGGGAGATTGAACGAGGTTCGATGTCGTCGGCCCACGCAACTGCGACGGCGCGGCGTAGTTAGCATCGAGCGCATTCTGGGTTTGCGCATCCGCGGCATGATCGGTCACGTCTTTGCGTGGCCGCGTGAAGAAGAATGCGTTCAGGAGCAATCCCAGGCCGATGAAGAACAGGACGATGCCCGCGCCACCGCCGGCCATGAATCCCTGAACGTCGGCCTCGCGCGCGATGGAACCCAGCAACAGCATCATTATGGTTACGCCGATGCCAATCGAGGAAACAACCACGCCTGCGCGCATCCGCCGCAGACGTTTCTCTTCCGGTGACTCGAGAAACTTTTCAATTTGCGGAAGAACGTCTTCGGCGACTTTCTTCAATTCGCGCGCATCTTCGACGCGCCGAATTTGTTCGGCGACCGCACGGCCGATTTCTTCGCGCGCTGTGACCGCCGACGCTGTAATCGAGTCGGGCCGCTCAAGGCTGAGTCTTACAGCGCGCAAGTCGCTGCCGCCGGCGCGACAAAACTGACTCGCCTGACGTTCCTCAGATCCGCAACTTGGACAATACATGACTCGTCAATTATACGGTCGCTGGTAAGGACTTGTTCCCCACGCCCTTAGATTTGTCTAAAAAGCGATTCATGTAATTTCAGCTATGCCGGTTGCTTTCGTAACTAGCATCCCGCCGCTGACCGCGGGCATGATACAGATATCCGCGCTGCCGTCGATCTCCGTTTGCAAAACACGATCGCGCCGCACGACATCGCTGTTGACGAAGATGTTCACGTGCGGCCGCACGTCGCCTTGCTCAGTCAGTACCCGATCGCGCAAACCGACATGCGCATTCCAAAGTTGCTCCAGGGCTTCGCCGACGCTGGCGGCTTGATGATCGATTTTGATTTCGGCCCGGCCGCCGGTGAACTCAGTCAAATAACCCGCAATTTGAAATGTGAGCATCGTTGGAGCGCAGGCATCCTTGCCTGCGGGCCGCGAGCATCCTGCTCGCGTGGTTTTCTTCGCGTCCTGCAAAAGCGTGAGCTTCAGTTTATACTGCCTCACAGAAGCTTACCAAGTTCTATGCCTGACGCGATTGCCGCATCAACTGAAGCTAATACTGAACTAAAGGAACGAGTGCGCCAATTCTGGCAGGCGCATCCATGCGGCTCAAAATTCAGCGACGCGGAAATCGGCACGCGCGAATTTTTTGATCGAGTGGAGCGGCATCGCTACGAAAAAGAGTGGCATATTCCACTCGCCGCCGATTTCGCGGCGACAAAGGGATTGCGCGTGTTGGAGATCGGGTGCGGCGTCGGCACGGACGGATTGCAGTTTGCGCGCGCCGGCGCCATCTACACCGGAGTCGATTTGACTGAGGCCGCGATCGATCTCGCGCGCAGTAATTTCGCGTCTGCCGGACTGCGCGGCGAGTTCCGCGTTGCTGATGCCGAACAGTTGGATTTCCCTGATGAGACATTCGACGTGGTCTATTCGCATGGCGTGCTGCATCACACGCCAGACATCCAGGCAGCGTTGCGCGAAGTCCATCGAGTGCTGAAGCCCGGCGGCCGCGCGCTCGTCATGCTCTATCATCGCGGCAGTTACAACTATCAGATTGGGATTCGCGTCCTGCGTCGCGCCGGTGCAGGATTATTGAGAAGCGAAAGCGGAATCAAGATTGTGAATCGTTTGACGGGCGAACCAATCGACTCGCTGCGCGAGCATGCGGCTTCGTTGCGAAATGCTCAAGGCCGGTTCTCGTCCGCGGAGTTGCTCAACCAGAGTACGGATGGCGCCGGCAATCCCTTGGCTCGCGTCTATTCGCGGCGCGAAGCTCGCGATCTGTTCAGGAATTTCCGCGAAGTTGATTTGCGCGCGTACTTTCTCAACAAGCGTTTCATTCCGTTAATTGGTAATCTGCTGCCTCGCTCGATCGAGGCGGCGCTGGCCTCGCGTTGGGGTTGGCATTTGTGGGTTTATGCCAAGAAGTAAATTTGGAGTGCGGCGGCTTGACGCCGCTTTGTAATTCGTTGCCAGCGCTAGAACAAGAATGAAAAAGCGCCGTCAAGCCGGCGCACTCCAAAATGAAAAGCATTCTAATCACTGGCGGCGCGGGGTTCATTGGCTCGCATCTCGTCGATCGTCTCTTAGGTGAAGGCGGTTGGCGCATCACCGTCATCGACGACTTCAACGACTTTTACGATCCAGCCATCAAGCGCGCCAACATCGATCTGCATTTGGCCAATCCGAACTTTAGTTTGATCGAAGCGGATATTCGGGACTTCTATTCGCTGCACGAAGTCTTTAACGAGCAACAATTCGATTGCATCGTGCATCTCGCGGCGCGCGCGGGCGTGCGGCCGTCGCTAACGGAGCCACGGCTTTACGTCGAGACAAACATCAACGGCACGGTGAACCTGCTTGAGCTCGCGCGCGCGCACGGAGTCAAGCAATTCGTTTTCGGATCATCTTCATCCGTTTACGGCGAGAACGAAAAGGTTCCCTTCAACGAAGACGATCCGATCTTCAAACCGATCTCGCCATACGCGGCGACCAAAGCCGCGGGCGAATTGATCTGCCACACCTATGCGCATCTTTACGATGTGCGCATCGTCTGTCTGCGCTTCTTCACGGTTTACGGCGCGCGTCAAAGGCCGGACCTGGCGATTCACAAGTTCGCGAAACTGATTAGCGCGGGCAAAACCATTCCGGTTTTCGGCGATGGCACGACGCGCCGCGACTACACTTACATCGACGACATCATCAGCGGCGTGCGCGCGGCGATGGACTACGACCAGAGCCCTTACGAAGTGATCAACCTCGGCGAGTCGCGCACGGTCGAACTGCGCGAGCTGATCTCACTTCTAGAAAGCGCGCTCGGCAAGACTGCTCAAATCGATCGACAGCCGACGCAGCCTGGCGACGTGCCACAGACTTTTGCCGACATCAGCAAGGCGCGCCGGCTCCTCGGCTACAATCCGCAGACGCAAATCGAAGAAGGCATTCGAAAGTTCGTGGCTTGGTTTCAGGGGAAATAGCTCTCGCGCAAGTAATCCATAAGCAAATAATTTACAATACCGCGAGCGGCCCGGCCGCAATCTGGATGGCGACCACCTCGAATCAGTTTGCTAACTCGCTGCCTCGGGAAATGCAGCAGCACACCTACTCGATCATGTACGAGGTCGAGGGGAAGCACTGGTGGTTTTACGGGCGGCGCAAGATCATCGAGGGCTTCGGCGGAAAAATTTGTCGAGACCTTGGCACGCTCAAGCCCCGCATCCTCGACGTTGGTTGCGGCACGGGTGCGAATCTGCAGATGCTTTCGCAGTTTGGCGCGGCCGAAGGTGTCGATGTGTCCAGTGAGGCGCTGGAGTTTTGCCAGGCGCGTGGCCTGGCAAAAGTGAAGCAGGGCGCAGCCGAGGCGTTGCCTTACGAGGATGCGTCATTCGATCTCGTCACCGGATTGGATGTGGTCGAGCACCTCGATGATGACGTTGCCGGCCTGCGCGAGATGCGGCGCGTGTTGCGGCCCGGCGGTCGCGCGCTCTTGTTTGTGCCGGCGTTCATGTTTCTCTGGGGCGTGCAGGACGACATCAGTCATCATCGCCGCCGTTACACGATTCGCGAATTGAAAGAGCGTCTGAGCGCCGCCGGCCTGTCGTGCGAACGAGCAACTTATGCGAACATAACTTTCTTCCTGCCGATTTTGATCGGGAGATTGCTGATGCGTCTGACGCGAATTCGTCCGGCGTCAGAAAACAACATTACCATCGGAGCGCTGAACGGCATCTTGGGAAAAATTTTAGGCGCCGAGAGTTGGTGGCTGAAACGAATGAATCTTCCGTTTGGCGTTTCGATTGTGTGCGTGGCGCGGCGAGATGATTGAATGAAACTTTACGACGAAGCACAGGCTACTTTGCATAACGTACCGGGGTTTCACGCCGAACCTCCGGACATCTCGGTCTTTCTTCCGGTCTTCAACGAAGAACCCAACCTCCGTCCACTGCATGAGAAGTTGACGCAGTCCCTAGCGCAGCTCGGCCGCACCGCCGAAATAATTTACGTCGACGATGGATCGAGTGATGGCAGTCTGAACATCCTGCGTGAAATCGCGGCGAACGATCCACGGGTTCGAGTGATTGCCCTGCGAAGAAATTACGGCCAGACACCGGCGATGGCGGCAGGCATTCACGCGGCGCGCAGAAAAGTTTTGATTCCGATGGATGCCGATTTGCAAAACGATCCGGCCGACATCAAGCGCTTGCTCGACAAACTCGACGAAGGTTATGACGTGGTTTCCGGTTGGCGGAAAAATCGGCAGGACAAGCTGATCACGCGCAAGATTCCTTCGATGATGGCGAATCGAATGATCTCGTGGATTGGCGGTGTGCCGCTGCATGATTATGGTTGCTCGCTGAAGGCTTATCGGCGCGAGTCTTTGGAAGACGTGCAGCTTTATGGCGAGATGCATCGCTTCATTCCGATCTATGCATCGTGGTCGGGCGCGCGCGTCACAGAAATTCCGGTCGAACATCACGCGCGCACCATGGGCAAGTCGAAATACGGTTTGTCGCGCACGATCAAAGTCGTCTTCGATCTGATGACGATCAAGTTCATGGCGTCGTATCAGACCAAGCCGCTTTATATGTTCGGTTTCGCGGGGCTGACCACGTTTGTGATTTCGTTTCTCTGCGCCGCGCTGGCGTTATTGATGAAGTTCGCCAGCTGGCCGCATCACGCGGACTTTGTGCAGACGCCTCTGCCCGTGCTGACGATGGTTCTGCTCGTCCTGGGCGTGCAATTTTTCTTCATGGGGTTGCTGGCTGAGATGCTGGTGCGCACTTATCATGAATCGCAGGCTAAGCCAATCTATGCCGTGCGGGAGCGTATCGGATTTGAAAGGAACACTGGGTAATATTCAGATGTTTTGCCTGCCTACTGTCTACTGCCTACTGTCTACCGTTCTATGTGCGGAATAGCTGGTTGGGGCAATCTCGATCCTCGCACCTCGCCTCACTCAGGCGCGGAAGAACTGCTGCGCGCGATGTGCGATCGCATGCATCATCGCGGGCCGGATTCGGAAGGCTACCTGCTCGATGATGGGATCGCGCTCGGCATGCGGCGACTGGCAATCATCGATCTCCTCACCGGCGAGCAACCCACCTTCAATGAAGATCATTCGGTTGCTGTCATTCTCAACGGCGAGATTTACAACTATCGCGAGTTGCGCTCAGATCTCGAAACGCGTGGCCACACATTCCGCAGCGAATCAGACACGGAAGTCCTGCCGCATCTTTACGAAGAGTACGTCCGCGACATGGTCGATCATCTTAACGGCATGTTTGCGTTTGCGCTGTGGGACGAACGCCAGCGGCGGCTGTTCATCGCGCGCGATCGTTTTGGTGAGAAGCCGCTTTATTGGGGCGTGTTCGACAACACACTTTTATTTGCTTCTGAGCCAAAGGTCTTGCTCGCGCATCCGGCAGTCAAACCGAATCTGAATCTCAATGCGTTGCGCCAGTACCTTTCGTTCGATTACGTCCCGGCGCCGCTTTCGATTTACGAAGGCATCAGCAAGCTGCCGGCCGCGCACACGCTCACGCTCGAAGATGGCCAAGTCAAAGTCGAACGTTACTGGAAACTGAGTTACAAAACTCGCCAGCCAGTTCGGAGCGTCAACGAAGCCGCCGAGCCGTTGCGCGAATTGCTGGCGGATTCAGTGCGGATGCGGCTGGTTTCAGACGTGCCGCTGGGAGTCTTGCTTTCGGGCGGCATCGATTCGTCGCTGGTTACCGCGCTGGCGGTGCGCGCGGCTTCTGAGACCGTCAAGACTTTTTCCATCTCATTCGCCGAAGCCTCGTTCGACGAATCGCAGTATGCGCGGGCCGTCGCGAAGTTTCTCGGCACCGATCATCACGAAGAAAGATTCAGCGCGAGTCTGGCAGCAAACCTGGTCGGTGAGATCGGCGCGTGGATGGACGAGCCGATCAGCGACCCTTCGCTGGTGCCGACTTATCTCTTGTCGCGGTTCACGCGCAAGCATGTGACGGTGGCGCTCGGTGGCGACGGCGGCGATGAAATATTTGCGGGCTATCCGATGTACTTTGGCCATCATATGGCGCGCGCGTATCTCTCGCTGCCGAAATTTCTGCGTCGCGGCCTGGTCGAGCCGATGGTCAATCTGCTGCCGGTGAAGACCAAGAATCTTTCGTTCGATTATCGCGCGCGCCGTTTTATCACTGCGTCACATTACGACGAAGTGGCGCGGCATCACGTGTGGTTTGGATCGTTCACGCCGGACGATCAGGAATCGCTGCTGAGCGAAGACGTGAAGCGCGCCAGCGAGCCCGACATCTATCGCGATGCGCGGCGGCTGTTCGCCGAATGTGATTCCACCAATATGACTGAGTGCATGCAGAGTCTCGATACGCAGTTCTATCTCGCGGAAGACATCCTGACGAAAGTCGATCGCGCGAGCATGGCGGTGAGTCTGGAGGTGCGCGCGCCCTATCTCGATCCGCGCGTCGCGGAATTCGCGGCGTCGCTGCCGGCGAGTTATAAGCTGCACGGCTACACTTCAAAGTACATTTTGAAGAAAGCTGCGAAAGGCTTGGTGCCGCCGTTTGTCTGGCGGCGAGGCAAAAAAGGTTTCGGAGTTCCGTTCGCGCAATGGCTGAAAAAGGAACTGAAACCGCTGGCGCATGATTTACTTTCGCCGGAACGTTTGCGTCGCAGCGGCATCTTCAATCCGGCTTACGTCGCCAAACTTCAGGACGAACACGAGCGCGGTGTTGCCAATCATCGCAAGCTGCTGTGGACCCTGCTTTCGTTTGAGCTTTGGCGCGAGAGTTTTGTCGAGACCCCGAAGCGAATCGAAACGTCGGTAACGGCGAGCTGAATTTTGCATCAGTTTAGGTTCTGCGAGTTGCAGCGCCGAAGGCGCGACATTAAGTAGCCACGGCCGTAAGGCCGTGGATCGAAGGTCGTATTGTTATCAAGGCCCGCAAGGGCCGACATTATTCGGCGGTTGTGATGGATTAATGCCGCACCTTCGGCGCTCCACGGTTGTTTATTTGACAAGCCACGGTCTCACGACCGTGGCTACTCAATGTCGGTCCTTCGGACCTTCCAAAATGTTAGCGAATCTCATCAAAGCCCACCGAGATCTTTGGAAGTATTGTCGCGCCGAAGGTCTCGCTGGTTATGATCCTTACGACGGACTCAACAGCAGATTGTTCCAGGCTACGCCGCTAAAAAATTCTCGCGCAGCGCGTCTCGCGTGGACTCAATTTCATAAGCGTTCACCGATCAATTTCAGATCTCTTGTCGGAATTCCGCGCGAGCGAAATGCGAAAGCGATAGGGTTATTTGCCCTGGCGGCCCTCGCCGACTTTCGCCGGCAACCAACGAAGGAAAACGAGATTGAAGCGCGCGAGTTGCTCGACGATCTGATCTGGATGAGCCTGAAAGGATTCAAAGGCGCCTGCTGGGGATACAACTTTGACTGGCAGTCGCGATCGTTTTTCGTGCCGCGCGGTACGCCAACTATCGTCCCGACGGCGTTTGCCGCACGCGCTTTGTGCGAAGCCGCCGATGTACTTTCACGCGATGAGTATCTGCCGTTCGCGCGCACCATCTGCGATTTCATCCTCAACGATTTGAATCGATCCGAAGAGACGAGTGATGAGGTTTGTTTCAGCTATTAGCCTTTGGATCGAACGCGCGTCTTCAATGCAAGTCTTTTTGCCGGAGAAACTTTGGCAGCGATGGGCGCGCGGCTCGGCGAACCAGCGTTGATCGACTGGGCCCATCGCGCGGCGCTTTACGTCGTGCGGCGGCAACAGGCGGACGGCTCGTGGGCGTACGGCGGCGATTCGCATCAAGCCTGGTCAGATAATTTTCATACAGCTTACATTCTGATGAGCTTGTCGCAAATCATGGACGCCGTGTCAGAACCCGGAGCGACACGGACGGGATCGGGGAGCGACTTCAGTAATTCATTGCTCCGCGGCTATGAATTCTGGACGGAGCGATTCTTTCTCGCGAATGGCTGGCCGAAATATTTTCCCGATCGTCTCTATCCGGCCGATGTTCACTCGGCAGCATCGGCGATGGTCACGCTGGTTGAATTGCGCGGCCGCATTCCGGGAACATTGCAACTCGCCGAAAAAATTGCGGGCTGGGCCATCGGAAATCTGAGAGACCCGCGCGGCTTCTTTCAATATCAACGGCGCCGTTTGCACAAAGTTCACATTCCCTATATGCGTTGGTCGCAAGCCTGGATGATGTATGCGCTCGCGCGCTTGCGTGAAGCTGCGGAAAAGTAATTCGTTTGCCGACCGCAACGATTTCAAACTATCATCGCTGCAACAATCATGATTCAACCATTCCGCGGCGTTCATCCCCAGATTCACGAGACGGCCTTTATCGCTGAGACTGCGCAAATCATTGGCGATGTGCATGTCGGCGAGCAGGCTTCCGTGTGGTATGGCACCGTCGTGCGAGGCGACATGTTCTACATCCGTAGCGGCGATCGCGCGAACGTGCAAGACAATTGCGTGCTGCACACACGCACCGGCGAGAAGCCCACGATTCTCGAAGAGGAAGTGACGATTGGCCACAGCGTGACGTTGCACGGTTGTTACATCGAGCGCAAGGCTTTGATCGGGATTGGATCGATAGTACTCGATGATGTGCACGTCGGCGCGCAAAGTTTGGTAGCGGCTGGCTCCTTGATTTCGCCCGGCACGGTGATTCCGCCGCGCAGTTTGGTGATGGGCATGCCCGCGCGCGTGAAGCGGCCGTTGACCGACGAAGAAGTCGCCAGCCTCGATCGCTACTGGCAGAATTACGTCGACTTTTCTGCGATCTATTTGCGCGAAACGCTGCGTTAAGATTCGGCGATCCAAGGTCATGGCCGACAATGCTTATCACTTCATCGAACGTTGGCGCGTCAAGGCCGACTTAGCGGAAGTCGCCGACATTCTCGAAGACGCGCTGGCCCTGCCGCGCTGGTGGTGTTCAGTTTATTTTGGTGTGGAAGAAATCGAGCTGGGCGCCGTGCATGGGATCGGAAAAGTGGTCACCTTTCACGCGGGTGGTTGGTTGCCTTACACGCTCCGCACAAATTTTCGCACTGTCGAATCGAACTATCCGCACGGTTTTGCGATGAATGCGACCGGTGATTTGGAAGGCCGTGGTGTTTGGACCTTCGAACAAGATGGCGAGTTCGTCAACATTACTTACGACTGGACCATCCAAGCCAACAAGCCGATCGTCAAAGCACTTTCATTCTTGTTGAAGCCGATCTTTCGCTCAAATCATTTTTGGTGCATGCGTCGTGGTGAAGAGAGTTTGAAGCTGGAATTGCTGCGTCGCCGCGCAAAGTCGGAAAGCGAACTCGCAAAGATTCCGTCACCGCCACGACCTTCCTTCGCAGTGCGACTGCTCGGATTGAACCGCTAAAATGATCGCTTGGATTCCCGATCTGCTCTACACCCATCGACGTTTTGAGAGCGGTGTTGCCCTCGTTTGCGATGATGCCGGGAATATCGTCAGCATCACCCACGTTGACGAGTTGCGAGACGAAAAGAAAATCAATCTACCGCGCCGCGCGATTTTACCGGGCATGGTCAACGCGCACTCGCATGCTTTTCAACGAGTCATCCGGGGACGGACGGAGTATCGCACCGCTGAACGCGATTCGTTTTGGACGTGGCGCGAAATGATGTATTCGGCGGCCACGCGCCTGACGCCGGAAGATGTTTACGATGCATCGCGGATGGCGTTTCTCGAAATGGTTTTGAGCGGCATCACCGCTGTCGGCGAGTTTCATTATCTGCATCATGCGCCGGATGGCACGCCTTACGACGATCCGAACCTGCTCGCTAAAGAAGTCATCCGCGCGGCAAGCGATGTGGGATTGCGCATCGCGTTTTTGCGAGTGGCCTACGCGCGCTCAGGTTTTCAGACGGAAACGAATACGCGACAGGCGCGCTTCATTGAGGCTGATGCTGAACGTTATCTGCAGAACCTCGAATCACTGGCCACCAGTGTCAGAAACCCGAGCGTTAGTGAGGGCACGCCAGAGGCGTGCGTGCTGAACACGGCCTGGATCGGCCTGGCGCCGCACAGCGTGCGCGCAGTTCCATTGCCTTATCTAAAGCAAGTGATCGAGTACGCAAACGAACATGACTTGAAAATTCACATGCATGTCGCGGAGCAGCCCGCGGAAGTTTCCGCATGCGTTGAAGAACATGGCCGCACACCCGTCGCCTTGTTGGAGACGGAAGGATTATTGAGCGAGCGCTTCACCGCGGTTCATGCGATTCACGTCACGCCCAAAGCCATTCCCTCGTTTGCGAAAACCGGTTTTTTTTTTTGTGCCTCTGCGACCACCGAGAGAAATCTGGGCGACGGCGTCGTGCCGGCTGATGAATATTCGAAGCACGGCGTTCCGATCTGCCTGGGCACCGACAGCCACACGCAGATCGATCTTTTGGAAGATGCGCGCGAGCTCGAATATCACCTGCGCCTACAGAAGCTGGAGCGCGCGGTGCTGGACAGCCAGTCTCAAGTCTCAAGTCTCAAGTCTCAAGCCCTCGCGAGCTATTTGTTTGATTGCGCGACAATCAATGGAGCGCGCAGAATCGGGGCGCCGAATGGATTGTTGGAAATCAGTAAGCCGGCCGATTTCTTCACCGTCGATCTCGACGATCCATCGATTGCCGGCGCATCGATCGACGATCTGCTGGCCGCGATTGTCTTTTCGCTTTCACGCGCAGCCGTGTGCGAAGTCGTCATCGCTGGTAAGCCAATCGTTTCGGAGGGGCAGCACTTGATTCAGGAAGAAGTCGTCGAGAGGTTCAATCACTTGCAGCAAAGGTTGTGGGTTTCTTAAGTTGAGCGGGGGCAAGCCCGCCTTCCAGACCTCGAGGCAGTTACGATCCGCGTTCAACTGAAACCGATCGCTCAACCAGAGTAATGTTTAGAGTGACCCGGCGCATCCTCGCCATCTCTCATGTTAGGAAGGTGGGCTTGCCCCCGCTAGGTTTTGAGATGACTGTCCAGGAAACATTGCGGCAATTAGTCGCCATCGATTCCGTTTCGGCTCGCTCGAATCGCGAGATCATTACGTATCTGACGGAGCGATGTGAACGCCTTGGTTTTCAGACAGAGACCTTTGCGCACACCGATGAGCACGGAGTTGAGAAGATCAACCTAGTTGCCAGGAGCCCAACGGCAAAAGATAAAGCGACTGAGGTCTATGCTACGGAGCTCGCGTTGGTTGGTCACACCGACACCGTGCCTTACGATCCGACTTGGGCCGATGCGCTGAAGCTGACTGAAAAGGATGGAAAGCTTTTCGGTCGCGGCGCGTGCGACACCAAGGCGTTCATCGCGGCAGCTCTCACGGCGGTGGAAGCGTTTGATCTCTCGGCCCTGCGGAAGCCGCTCGCGCTGGTCTTCACTTCAGATGAAGAGATTGGCTGCCTCGGCGCGAAACGTCTGGCCGATGCGAAACCATTCGTGGCGCGTTACGCGATCGTCGGCGAGCCAACTTCGCTGCAACCGATGCGCGCCGGCAAAGGTTATTGCCTGGCTGAGATCACCGTGCGCGGTCGCGAAGCGCACAGCGCGTATCCCGCGCTGGGTGCTTCCGCGATTTTTCGCGTGGCCCGGCTGATAGAAAAAATCGAAAAGATCGCTGAGACGTTAAAGAGCGAGCACCATGAAAGCTTCGATCCGCCGCATACCACTTTGAACGTCGGACTAATCAAAGGCGGCACTGCGAAAAATGTTCTGGCGGGCGAATGCCGCTTCACGCTTGAATGGCGAACGATCCCGCATCAACCGCAGGAGCACGTCTTGGATCTCGTAAAGCAATCGATCGAGGAGTTGCAGAAAGACGATCCGGAATTCGTTTGTGAGATCGACGCAAACCGTTTCGACGACAGCTTTGAAACAGCGACAGAGTCTCCGCTGGTGAGGTTTTTGGAAGGCACCTCCGGCAAATCATCTGGCACGGTCGCCTTCGGCACTGAAGCTCCAAGCATGATTTCGCTGGGCGCGGACGCGGTAGTCTTCGGCCCGGGAGACATTCGCGTGGCGCATCGCACCGGCGAGTTTGTTCCGATGGATCAACTGAATCAGTGCGTGCAGATAATTGGTCAAGCGATTGAAAAGTTTTGCAAGTAAAGGCTCAAGTTAACCCGCTCAGGCAACCGCACACGTAACGCGATCCTCGAATCAAGCGTTATAATTCTTACCGATATTCTCCGAGAGGCCATCGTTTGAATTACTCGAAATTGCTCCAGTTTTCGCGAATTTTCCCGGCGATCATCTTTTCGCTCGTAGTTTTCGCGAGCGCGTTGTGCTCGCCGACGAATGCCCAAACCGACAATTCGCCCTTTCCACAGCCGACCGAGCTACAGCAGGGCGCGCCGCTGACGAACCAGGAATTCGTGAAGTTGCTTTATCAATTGCCGGCGCATCCGGAGCAGCGCAATCAGCTTGAGGACCTCGTGCGCAAGCGCGGCATCGCGTTTCCGATCACGCCGGGATTGCGATCGCTAATCGCCACCAAGAGCGGCAACGATGCTTCGTTGATTCACACTTTGGAAGAAGCCGATCGCCGCCGCACGAATCCAACGGAAGCGAAACTTCCACCCCTCGCCGAAGCCGAAGAGTTGTTGGAACGAACGCGCAAAGCCACGCTCGGAGCCGCTGAGACAATGCCCGACTATCTCGTCAAGCAGAACATCATTCGCTCGCATGCCTATGGGCAGAGCAAGAATTGGTCGGCGTACGATCGTTTGAGCATCGCCGTCAGTTATCGTCAAACCGCGGGCGAGGATTACAAGCTGCTCACCGTGAACGGAATTCCGGCTAATGAAAATCAGAGTTACGGGATGAAACTCGGTGGCACGATTTCGACGGGCGAGTATGTCACCGCACTGACGGAGCTATTCAAGCCCGAGAGCCGTGCGCAATTCACGCCGATCGATACCGACACGCTGCGCGGCCACAAAACGATCATTTATGAATATGAAGTGAAGAAAGAGAACTCGCGGCAGACGTTGGGCTGGGGCGAAGGCGGCTCAATCCGCGCGCAAACGATTTCGGGTTATCGCGGACGAATCTGGGTTGATCGCGAGACGAACCGCGTGCTGCGACTGGAAGATATCAGTACTGAAATCGATCCGGGCTTTCCCATCACTGCTGCCAGCAAAGTCATCGATTATGACTGGGTCGCGATCAACGACCAGCAGCATCTGCTGCCCTCGCATGCCACGGTGGAATTAACTGACACCTATCGCGGCCAAACCGAACAGACGCGCAACGAGATTCTTTTCCGGGGCTATCGCAAGTTCGGCGCCGAGGTGAAGATCATCGATATCGACGAGAAAGATTTTCCGGCTGACAAACCTGAAGACGAGCCAAAGAAACCAGACACTCCGCCGACGCTGAAACCAGCGCCGCCAAAGAAGCCTTGAGCATAGTGAAAAGCGCCCAGGTTTCCGAAAGACTCTGATAAACTCGCGCGCACTTATGAAAAGAAGGATCTTTTTCGGGGCGTTAGCAGTTATTGCGCTAACGGGTTCGCTGACTGTCGCCGCGGCGCAAACATCGCTTACGCAAACCGAAGCCTCGCACTTCGCGAAGCTGGCGCTGAAGTGCGTGCAGAAGGAATATCCGAACAAGCTCGATCACACCATCAACGACGGCGATGACGTGCGCAGTCCACGCGCGATGCATCCAGCTTTCTACGGCTGTTTCGATTGGCACTCGACCGTGCATGGCCACTGGATGCTGGTCCATCTGCTGAAAATGTTTCCGGATATGCCCGAGGCGCGTGACATTCGCCGCGCGATGGGCGCAAATCTGAGCGAGAAGAATATTGCGGCTGAAGTTGCCTATCTGAAGCAAGCAAATCGCGCTTCGTTTGAGCGCACTTATGGCTGGGCCTGGTTGCTGAAACTCGCGGAGGAACTGCATGGCTGGAACGATCCGGAGGGATCAAAGTGGTCCCGGAACTTGCAGCCGTTGGCCGACGGTTTTGTCGAAAAGTACGTCGCGTTTCTACCGAAGCAGAACTATCCGATTCGCACTGGAGTTCACCCAAACACCGCGTTTGGTTTGGCCTTCGCGCTTGATTATGCGCGAGCCGTGGGCGACAAAAAGTTAGAGGCGCTCATTGTCGAACGCGGCCGCACTTATTACGGTCACGACGTGAATTATCCGGCGTCGTGGGAACCCGGTGGCGAGGATTTCTTCTCACCGGCGCTGATGGAGGCTGATCTGATGCGTCGAGTGATGAGCAAATCAGAATTCGCTGCGTGGTTTCATCGATTCCTGCCGGGCATCAATCGCAATCAACCGAAAGAGTTGTTGCAGCCCGCGGTGGTGACTGATCGAACTGATCCAAAGCTGGTCCATCTCGACGGATTGAACCTGAGCCGTGCCTGGTGCATGCGCAGCATCGCGGCTGCCTTGCCGGCAAACGATCCCGCCAGAAAGATCCTCGCCCGGTCAGCCGTCGCTCATGCGAACGCTGCCTTGCCTTTCATTTCGAGTGGTAATTATGAAGGTGAGCACTGGCTCGCGTCGTTCGCCGTCTTCATGCTGACGACGCCGCCGCCTTAACGATGCGCATCGAATTCTGCGGGGCCAATCGCATACTGCACGACCTCTATGCCGTAATAAGACGTGCGCATCTCAAAGTGCATGCCGAGTTTTTCCATCACATGAATCGACGCTGCATTATCAGGCTTCGCGATCGCCACGATGCGTCCAAAGCGATGTTTGTCGAATCCGAAACTGAGACTCGCGCGTGCCAACTCAGTCGCGTAGCCTTTGCCCCAGTGGGCTTTCGCAAAGTGATAGACAACTTCGGGAATGCCGGACAATGACCGCAAACCGCCGAAGCCGATAAGCGTTCCGCTCGTTTTTTCTTCAACAGCCCAACGTCCAAACCGGTGACGCTGCCAGTGCGCGATCATGCTGTTCAAAGCTTTCTCAGCAACGCTGCGATCCTTTGGCTGGCCATCTTCGACGTAGCGCATTACATCTGGATCGGCCAGCATCGCTGCAAAGCTGTCGAGGTCGTCCGACGTGAACATGCGCAGCCGTAATCGATCGGTTTCAATCACCGGTGAACTGTCGTCAGGACTCTCTGTGGCAAGCGGCTTTTTCCCACTCATCGGTCTATAATCAGTAAACGAAACTTTTGCGAGTACGTTACTTAGAAAGGATTACTCTCCCGGGATTTCCATGAGTGCAGCAATCTTAAAGCGAGAAGACAAGATTCGATTCGAAGGGCGAATTTTATTTCTGACGGAAGACACATCTTTGATCCGCAGACAGTTAGAAGCAACCGGCGACGTGGCCGAATCGATCGAGAACGAACTAGCCGCGAGGTTGGCCCAGGACGATCTGCCGCTGATGAACAACATCTCGACGGACGAGATTACGCCGGGCTGGGTCTGTTTTTATTACGACGAAACGCTGGGCCAATACGTCTATGTCGGCATGCGCGACGGCGCGGTGAAGAAGGATGAGGTGAAGAACGGAGAGTTCGCGGTCGTCGTTTCGGGGCTTTCGAAAGGTTGCGGGTCGTCGCGCGAAACTGCCATACGCCGAGAAATGGGCCGGCATTCAGCTCGTTATCGCGAAGAGCATTGAGAAGATTTACGGCCAGAATTCGCAGAACATCGGCCTTCTGACTTCGACAGATTTCGGATTGATTGATCGCATCCGCGGCGGCGAAGAGATTGCGCTCGACGAATTCACGAAAGGACTCGATCCGATTTCGCAGGACATCGTCGAGTACGGCGGGCTGCTCAATTACAACAAAGCGAGACTGGCGGGTGAGGTGTCGCCGCCGGCGCTGGGAACGCGGGCGCCCTCGCCCTCACAGGCGGGCAGTATCCCGCCGCGCGAGCAGGATGCTCGCGGCCCGCAGGCAGGGATGCCTGCGCTCCAACGGTCCATGAACATCGTCGAGAAAATTATCGCGCGTCACGCTTTCGTCAAAGCAGGAACGATCGGTGTTGAGTCAGTCAAACCTGGCGATGCTTTGTTCGCTGTCGCGGACGTGCGCTTCTCGCACGAGTACGTCACGCCGATGGCGGCATCGCTCTTCACGCAAGCGCTCGGCACAGAAGCGAAGATCACTGCGCCGGAATCAGTCTTTGCGTTTCGAGATCACCTGACGTTTCTGAGCAAGGTAATGTCACCGAAACATCGCGAGATGGGCTTGCTGGAAAAGGCAGATGGCCTCGCGACGACGCAGGAGAGTTTCAGTGAACGACAGGGAATCAAACTCTACGGCGAAAATCCTGACGGCGGCTCGGAAGCGATTTGTCACAACGCGGTCGTTGAAGACCTCGCTTTGCCCGGGCAGATCGTCATCGGCACAGACTCGCACACCTGCATGGCGGGCGTGCTCGGCTGCTTCGCGTTCGGTGTCGGCTCAACTGACATGGCGAACGCCTGGTACACCAAAGATATTCGCATTCGCGTGCCCGAAACAGTGAAGTATGTTTTGAAAGGCAAGAAGCCCGGCGATGTCACAGCGAAGGACGTGATGCTGGTGATACTCGCGAGCGGCTACATGAAATCGAGTCAGGGCATCGGCAAAGTTCTCGAGTTCGCCGGCGAAGACTTGATCAACTGGCCGATGGACGAACGCGCAACGCTGACGAACATGGCCGTCGAGGCGGGCGGTTTCACCGGCATCATCGAACCGGACGAAGCAACGCTCGCATACATCGTTACGATGCGGGGGCTTGACGCTGACGAAGTTCGCAAAGGTTTCGTTTACAGCGACCCGGATGCAGAGTACGCGGCCGTCTTTGAAATCGATCTCGACGAGATTCGCCCGATGGTGGCGTTACCCGGCGATCCGCGCAACGGCATTCCGATCGACGCGCTCGATGAAGAGGTTCGGATCGATGCCGCGTACGGCGGCTCCTGCACGGGCGGCAAGATGGCCGATATGGATATGTACGCGCGCGTCTTGCAGAACGCTCTGGACCACGGCAAGCGCGTCGCTCCCGGCGTTCATCTCTATTTGCAGTTCGGATCGCAGAAGATCAAACAGTACGCGCGTGAAAAAGGCTACATCGAAATCTTCACTGAAGCCGGCGCGGAATTGATCGATCCAAGCTGTGGCGCTTGCATTAACGCCGGCCCCGGAGCCTCGAAGACCGCCGAGACGGTGACCGTCAGCGCGCAGAACCGCAACTTTCCCGGGCGCAGCGGCCCCGGCAAGCTGTATCTTGCGTCACCTTACGTGGTGGCGGCTTCGGCAATCGCCGGAAAAATTGTCGAGCCGGATGAATTCCTTTCCAACGGCGAATGACCAGGACCGACCGCTCTAATAAGAACTGGAAAATTGCGCTTGGTCGTGTATCATATCGCCGCTTTTCCAATCTCGATTGTTTTCAGTTCAGGACACCTACTGGACCCGAAGGAGTAACCCGATGTTCAGAAATACCTTTTTAGTTCTTTGTGTGCTTTGTGCCGCAATTCTGATTGGCTGTGGCAAGACCGAAACCGGCAACAGCAACATGGCAGCAGAGAATTCGAATAAGGGCACCACGACGACGACAAAAACCGAAACGACGACGACCTCATCTGGCGACAAGATCGGCATCGCCGAATGCGATGATTTCATTGCCAAGTACGAAGCATGCGTTTCGGGCAAGGTTCCCGAAGCGGCGCGCGCCTCTTATCAGACAGCTTTGAAGCAGTGGAGAGAGTCATGGAAGAAGCTCGCTGAGAATCCCCAGACCAAGGGAACTTTGGCCGCGGCTTGCAAGCAGGCTAAAGAACAGCAGGAAGCAGCGCTCAAGAGCTACGGCTGCACCTGGTAAGACAGGTTCCCTTAAACCCGATGTTTTTGAGGACGCGGAGCAACCTCCGCGTCCTTTTCGCTTTCCAAGAGCTATCGTTTTGCTTTTCAATCCTTTTGCCGAGGCTTATAATCGCGCGCCATGAAACACCAAACCTTTCGCTCGATCGCTGTAGTTCTTCTCGCTCTCTTTTTCGCTCAATCAACGTTCGCCACCTGCGGCGGCGGCGGCGGTGGCGGCGGCGGCGGTATGTCGAATAGCGGAGGCGGTGGCGGCTCGAATGCGCCCGTTTACATCGTGCCGTGGAAAGTCCGTAAGCCGACGGATGCGCCCGCGCAAGGGTTGGTCCTATATTGGTTTCCGGCGACCGTCGATGAGATGAAAAAGTCGAGCCTGCGCGAATCGCGCACGCTGTCACTTTACGCGTCGCAATGCGTTTCGATGGAGTGGGCCGATGGCCACACGCCGAACGCAGATAAGCTGATCGGCGAGTCGAAATTGCCTGTCGCGGTTTTGGCGCAGGCCGATGGTACGCCGATCAGTAAGGTCGAGAATATCAACGGAAAGCTGAAACTGCCTGACGTCGAGAAACTCGTCGATACGGAAATGAATCAGCGCAAAGCCGCCGTCAAAGGCCAAATGAAGGACGCCGCGGATAAAGCAAAATCCGGCGACAAGGACGGAGCCATTGCGATCTACAAATCGGTGGCCGAGCAGAAGTGCCTGTTCAAAAAAGAAGCCAACGACGCCGCGAAAGAGTTGAAGAAACTCGGCGTCGCCGAGATCGGCGCAATGCAGCCGTTTGCTGAGCCAATCTTCGAACGTCGTCAAAGCGCGCGCATCGAAGCCATCATGAAGCGCGGCCTCATCGCCGAAAACAGCGCGCGTTATCCGCTGGCGACGAAGCTGTACATGCAGGCGCATTTGATGGACCCAGCGGATCCGACGCCGCTGCGTTACCTCGGTGAAAACTATCGCCACAACATCGGCGCCTGGGACAAAGCGCGCGAGGTGTTCAATCAGATTCTCGATATGCCGGCCGATCCGCTGTCGCGCTCGGTCGCGCTGCACGGCCTCGGCAAGATGACAATTCACGAAGGCGAGTTCAAGAAAGGTTTGGCGTTGATGGAGCGCGCCATCGAAGAGTTCCCGCTCGCACTCGCTTATCGCAACCTGGCGGTCTATTGGAATTCGGAAAACGATCCAGTCAAGGGCAACGAGTACACCGAGAAGGCGCTCGCTCTCGATCCGAAAGATCCTTACAACCTTGTCTTTGCCGCCGTCTTCATGGCCGCGAATGGCAAGAAAGAAGAAGCTCTGAAGATTGCGCGCGACAACATGAACCTGATGCCCGCGTCGTACAACCTCGCAGCGATCTTTGCGCAGAACGGTCAGAAGGAAAAAGCGCTACAACTTTTGCGGCGGCACTTCTATCAATACGAACGCTACCAATCGGTGCGCGCGAAAGAGATGATGGAAGCGCGCGTTGATGCAGTTTTCGAATCGATTCGTACCGATCGTGATTTCGTGGCGTTAACGAAAGGCGCTGACGGCCGTTTACCGATTCCGATGAAAGGGATGCCGGCAACGCAAGCAACGCCGAATCGATAAGGACGCTCCTTCATTAGTAAATGCTGTCAAGGCGGGCTTCGGCCCGCCTTTTCTTTGGTAACATGGTTAATCTGAAAACTTGGGAGAGGCCAGACATGCAGGACAATGACGCAACCAATAATGGAGACAACAATCAAAATGGCGACGAGATTGCGCCGTTTAGTTGGCCTGGCATCATCGGGCTTGCGCTGGTTATCTTCTGTGGTCTTATGGCGTTCGTTGCTCATTATTACGTCAACGAACGGTCTTACAGCATCAAGTTTTTTACCGAAACAACTTTTAGTTTTATGGCCTTGATGGTGTAATTGCCCAAGCTTCAATCTATTTGGGGCAACGACGAATTATGCAACGGCAATGGGGTGTGATGCGCCAGCAGCTTAAGTCATCGGACGCCCATTCTCGCAATTCCTTGAGAGCCTATATCAACATCAGAGCCGGGGGTGTTTACATTATGGAGGCCAATCGAGCTACCGCGCAGATTGAAATCGTCAATTTCGGGCAAACTCCAGCGAATTACGTTCGCACATTTATCAAGGCCGAAATCAGACTGACTGATACCCCACCGCCTATCCCAACCGCCGCCGACATCCTTGCAGACGAAGGAGACGGAATTCCCATGGCTCCAAGTATGGCGGTTGGGCGAGTCGTTCAAACTGATCATGACGTGACCGCTGAGGAATGGGAGTTTCTTGAACAAGGGAAAGAACATTTGTTTGTTTGGGGCATCATCACCTACAAAACCATTTTCAGTAAGAGCAAATTCACGAGCTTTATTTGGATGAATGCTTTCCCTGCCGCCTATCCCGGAGCTGGTCTTACCCCGTTCAGCGAAGGCAATAAGGCCACCTAAGGTTTGGTAATTCAAGTTTCAGCGCCAGATCTTTCTGCGGTTGTGCTTTGCTCCCGCGCCTTCTATTCTTATCGTTTGCCCTCAGTGGGATTTTCTTAACAAGGCAGTACTACGAATGGAAACAAGCAAGATTCGCAATATCGCAATTATCGCTCACGTCGATCACGGCAAAACCACTTTGGTCGATGCGATGCTCAAACAAGCGGGAACTTATCGTGACAATGAAACCATAGTCGAACGTGTCATGGATTCCATGGACCTCGAGCGCGAGCGCGGCATCACCATCATGGCCAAAAACACTTCGGTGCGTTACGGCGAATACAAAATCAACATCGTCGATACGCCCGGCCACGCAGATTTCGGCGGCGAGGTTGAACGCGTTTTGAAAATGGTCGATGGCGTGATGCTTTTGGTTGACGCCGCGGAAGGATGTTTGCCGCAGACACGGTTCGTGCTGCGAAAGGCTCTTGAAGCCCGGCTGCCGGCGATAGCAGTTGTGAACAAAATCGATCGGCAGGACGCTCGGCCCGAAGAAGTCGTGAACGAGATTTACGAACTCTTCATCGATCTGGATGCGACGGACGCGCAGATCGAGTTTCCGATTCTCTACGCCGTGTCGCGCGAAGGAATCGCGAAGAAGAAGCTCGATGACGAATCAACGAATCTCCGCCCGTTGTTCGATCAAATCATCGAAACGATTCCGGCGCCGCATGCGTTGCGAGACGATTCGCTGCAATTGCTGGTAGCGAATGTGG
>JAJPKD010000293.1 GCA_021323895.1 Acidobacteriota bacterium
GATCTCCGGCGTGCTTCGTCTGCCGGGAGGACTTCCGTTCCTGCCGTTCATTACCGATCCAAATCACCTCGGCGGCGTTTTGTTCAATCGATACGTCAGGCCGGATATCGTTCCGGGCGTGCCGCTGCGCAACCCGCTGTGGAAGCGAAGTTGCCCAACCGGCGCTTCGACCCCGCCATCCGGTTGCGAGCCTTACATCAATCCGGCGGCCTTCATGCGGCCCGTCAAAGGGAGTTTGGGAAATGCGCCGCGCACACTCGATATTCGCTCGCCGCGGCAGGAGTATTTCGATTTTTCAATCTCAAAGGACCTGCCGTTGGGTAAGGAAGGAAAGCGCCGCATTAACCTCCGCGTTGATTTGCTGAATGCTTTCAATCACCCGAACTTCCGTTACAACAACACGGGCAACACGCCTTTCGGCATGGGCACTTTCCCGAGCGAGACTACAATCAATGCTACCGAATTCGCCACGTGGCAAGCCTTCAGTCCGTCAACGCGCTCGGCAGTGACCTTGACCCAGGTGCAGACCCTGGTGAATGCGACGAGGACGGCGGCGGGCGCTCTGCCACTGGATTTCTATCATGTTCAGCTGCCGCAAGGCTTTGCCACCAGAGATCCGCTGTCCTTCGATATCACGACGCTCGAAGGGTACAAGCTCTATCGCATTCGCCAGACGTACGATGCAAACTTTGGCAGCCTGTTCGCGATTCAAAACGGAACCGGTGGGCCACGTTACCTGCAATTCGGCGTGAGGATTTTCTTTTAGCCGAGCAGGGTGAATAGGAGCGCAACCCAAAGCCTCTGATCAGAAAGGCGGTGGCGCAGACGCTGCCGCCTTTTCGCGTCGCGTTCGATCAATTAGACGGAAGGAAGTCTTGAAATGAAGTTGGTCTTGATTGTGGTTGCGTTTCATGCGCTTGCATCTGGGGCACTCGCTCAACCCTCAGCGCCACCGCGCGAATGGATCGATCCCGACACGGGCCATCGCGTGATTCGCTTGTCTGATGAGCCCGGCAGCGCGAGCCTCTACTTCCATCAAAATCCCTATTCACCCGACGGACAGAAGCTAATCATCACTACGCCGAACGGGCTTTCGGCGATCAACTTAAGAACGCGATCGATTGAAAAAATCGTCGATGGCCGCGTCGGCGTGATCATCGTCGGCCGGAAGAGCGGCGATGTTTATTACACGCGCACCGTGACGAATAACAACGTGCGTACTACGACGGTTTATGCGACGAATCTCAATACCAAGGCCACGCGCGAGATTGTGAAGTTGCCGCCGGCTGCCTCGGTCTCGTCAGTAAACGCGGACGAAACTCTGCTGGCCGGCATCATCGACGAAAAGCTGGAAGCGGCGCTCAAGGAAGGGAAGCCGCCCGCGCCGCCCCAGCAAGGACGCGGCGATAACTATCCGGGCAAAGGCGAAATGATGGAGAACCGGCTCGCTGAACGAAGGCCGCTGCGGCTGATTACCATCAACACCAAAACTGGCGAAGTGAAGACGCTGCTGCGCGGGACGGACTGGTACAACCACATTCAATTCTCGCCGACCGACCCGACGCTGCTCATGTTTTGTCACGAAGGCCCGTGGCATAAGGTCGATCGCACCTGGACGATTCGCGTCGACGGATCCCAACTGACGCAGATCCATCACCGCACGATGCTAATGGAGATCGAGGGCCACGAATGGTTCGGCGCGGACGGCAAATGGATCTGGTATGACTTGCAGACGCCGCGCAGTACGGATTTTTGGGTGGCGGGTTATGAAGTCGCGACGGGAAATCGAACCTGGTATCACTTGCAAAAGAGCGAGTGGTCCGTGCACTTCAACGTTTCGCCCGACGGAAAACTTTTTGCGGGAGACGGCGGTGGGCCGAGTTCCGTGGCGGCTCCTGACAACGGTCAGTGGATCTACCTGTTTCGCCCAGAGCTAGTGCGGGATCGCACGGATGGAGAATTGCCGAACGCGAAGGACTTAATCCGGCCCGGGTTTTTTAGAGCGGAGAAACTAGTTAACCTCGCGAAGCACAACTACAGCCTCGAACCGAACGTGACCTTCACTCCCGACATGAAATGGATCGTGTTCCGCTCAAACATGTTCGGTCCGTCACATGTGTTTGCGGTGGAGATCGCTAAGGCGACTTCAGCTCAAACTAAACGTTAGCCGAGTAACTGAAGCGGGTGCGAACTGGTAAGTAATCATCGAGCCACTTCCGTTAACAGTCGCATCCTTCGGTTCCAGCCCGTGCGGATTCGCAAACGTGTTGCGCGCGTGAATGTTGCTGGATGTAAGCACCCGCACCTCGCCTGATTTGATCGAAGCTCCGCGAATGGCAATCTCGGTTTCTCGCGCTTCTCTCGCGTGCGGGTTAACCACCGTCAGAGTCAACTGCTTATCTTTCACGGAAGCTGAACCGTTCAATCCCCAAAAACTCACCAGAATTTCCTTTCGTTGCGCATCCAATCTGGTGAAGCTCGCTCTGGGCGCGACGAATTCGGTACGCACCGCGGTCGCTCCCGAGTGCGCGCCGTACATCTCAAACACATGATAGTTCGGCGTGAGGATGAATTTGTCCTCGTAGGTGTGAAAGAGTGAGTGAATCGTGTTCACGAGCTGCGCCGGATTCGCCATGGCAACTTTGTCAGCGTGACGTTGAAAAATGTCGAGATTGATTCCCGAAATCAGCGCATCGCGCAGTGTGCCCGCGTAAGCGTAAAGATAACCCGGCGGCATGTCCGCGTCCTGTTTATGCCACGCGCCCCACTCGTCACATGCGAGCTTCACGCGCCAGTCGCGATCGTACTCGCCCATCACGCGCCAATGATCCTGAACCAGGTTTTCCATGCGGTTCGCGCGTTCTAGCAAGTCGTACCACTCGTTCTCAGTGAACTCATTCGCAATTTGCTGCCCGGTTGACCCGCAATAGTAATGCAACCCCCAGCCGTAAAGTTTGGCGATCTGTCGCGACCCTTTCTGCGCCAGGCTTTCAAAGAACTTATGCGTCCAATTGACGTCGCCGCCGTTAGGGCCGGAACCGATCAACTTCAACTGCACGCCATACGTCGGCAGCCACGCGGTGAATTTGCGAAACTCGGTCGCATACTCCTCCGGCGTGAAGTCGCCGCCGCAGCCCCACGATTCATTGCCGACTCCCCAGAAACTGACCTTGTGCGGTTCTCGAAATCCATTCTTCACGCGCTCAGTTGACCAGGTCGTGAGATTCGCCGGTGCGTTGCAGTACTCCAGCCATTCGAGAAACACAGGCACATCACGGCTGCGGACGTTGGCCGCGAGATATGGTTGCGCGCCAACGAGCTTGCAGAACGAAACAAATTCGTCAGTGCCAAATTGATTGCCTTCGTACTTCTGCGGCCCACCTTCGAGATCTTCGTAGGCCTTCGTCGTTTTGTAATGCGTGTCGGCCCAGAAGTTCACTCGCGTCGGACGCTTGTCGCGTGCGCCGACGCCGTCGCGCCAGTCGTATTGATCGGCAAAGCAGCCACCAGGATAACGAATCACGCCCGGCTTCAGCTTCTTCAAATTATCGACCAGCGCTTTACGAATGCCGTTGTAGTTAGGGATCTTCGACTTCACGCCAACCCATATTCCGTCATAGATGACACCACCGAGATGTTCGATGAAGTGACTGTAAGTTTCAGGCGCGATTGTGCCGATGGGTTCGTTGATGAGGACTTCGATGCGGGAGTCCGTGGCCTTCACCGAGCGCGGCATAAGGAAATAGGTAACGCTCGTTGCCAATAAGCTTCCGAAAAATGTTCGGCGACCGAGTTTTTTCATCGAACTTGGCGGTAAAAAGCGATCGAGACTTCCTTCAAGCCTCTCAACGTCCGCAAGGTCTTGCAAACGTGCCGCCGCTTTCTTATTTGCTATCAAGTGGTGCCGAGAGATAACAGATGCCGGCGCCCCACCAAAGCTGGTTTGCAGCCGGTCGCGCCACGCGTCCGGAAAATTAACACCATCAACATGAGTAATGATGTCAATCCTAAGTGGGGGCAATCCAATTTGGAAGACGGTCACTGTTTTGCTGAGATCCTCAATGGTGAGATCGCCGAGCGGCGTGCCAAAGTCGCTCAGCGCTTGTAACACTCGCCCTGCGTTAGCCTTGTCAGGACGGACCCACACGTCCAGATCCTTCGTGGCGCGTACATGACCATGTGCAGCAAGCGCATGGGCGCCAACTACAAGGTAATCAACGTTGCGCGCGTTGAAGGCGAGTAATAGCTCTTTGAAGTCTGGGCTCACCGGCTTCTGATTTGTTCCAGGCAAGACAAAGCTTGGTCAGAGTCCACACTGCTTCGATCCGCTCTTCAGGGGACGAACTAAGCCATTCGTTATTACTCGATTCATTGGTTCCTGGGCGAACAACTCGCGTCGTAATCTCATCGTTCGGAGCAGGCTCACGCACGTAGCAATTATACCATGCGAGATAGTCATTCAGTTTTGAAATTAGGACTTAATCCAGATGAAAAAGCGTCTCTAACGGGGCTGTCTCTCACTGGGCGGCAAAATTATGAACGCGCAACCAGTCCGCACAGCGCGCCGGCCACGTCGAGAGAATCGGATCGTTTCCGCCGAGACCAAATCCATGCGGCCCGCGTTCATACAAATGAATTTCAAACGGCACGCCTGCTCTTCGCAACGCGGCGGCGAACATCAGGGTGTTTTCAATGGGCACGCCCGCGTCGGTCATCGTGTGCACGAGAAATGTCGGGGGAGTGTCTTTCGTCACTTGCTCTTCGTTTGAAAGGAGCGCGACGAGATCAGGTGAAGGGTTGTCGCCTAGCAGATTTTTCTTTGACCCGGCGTGCGTTTTCTCACGCATCGTGATGACCGGATAAATCAGGATCGCGAGATTCGGTCGCGAACTGACGCGTTCGATTGGATCAGTTGCGTCTTTCTTCGCCGAATCGAAGTGCGTCGCGATGGTCTAGGCGAGGTGACCTCCCGCCGAGAATCCAAGAATGCCAACGCGTTCCGGATCGATCTTCCATTCCGCAGCACGCGCGCGAACTAAGCGAATTGCGCGCGCTGCGTCTTGCAGCGGCGCCGGATGATGGTAGCGAGGGCCGAGCCGATATTTCAGCACGAACGCAGTGATGCCGATCGAGTTCAGCCATTCGGCGACGGGCGCGCCTTCATGATCAGCCAAGTGTCCGTACGCGCCGCCCGGACAAACGATGACGGCCGCGCCCGTAGCTTTCTCTTGCAAAGGCAAATAAGGCGTCAGTGTTGGAATATCCAAAGGCTCTTTGCCAACGGCGCCCGGTGCGCCTGCGGGCCAGAGAATGATGGGTGACTGCGCCGCGTTAGTGATGTTTGTGAATGCCGTGGTCCCGGTTATCGGATTCCAGTTGTCCGCGCCTGATAAAACTCTCTGCAGCGTGATGATCTTCGCTTCTGCTTCGGTCAATTGCTTAGCCCACTTCACGCGTTCCTTTGATTTAGCGCCTGCGCCAGTACTGCCGAACTCCGCGTAACGCGAAGTCTTCTCGCGTTCAGGTTGGTTCCAGTTGTTCCATCCCTCAGGACGGACGACTTCGGACATTTCTGTGTTGAGGAAAATGGTGCTTGCATAAGTCCGCCATGGCCGTCCGAGAAACGTCTTTGCGTTTGCCTCGCCAGTGATCTTGCAATGCGTGAAAACAAACCCCCATTGCTGCTGTGGTGGAGTTGATGCCGCCGTGATGTAACCGTCGCGAAGAATGTGTATGTGACAGTTTTCAAACCAAGCTGTGGCTGCGCCAAAAATGAAATCGACGTGCCCGGTGATGTAGCAATTCTCGAAATACTGGCGGCCGCGATTGATGAAGATTGTGTCCTGCCAACCGAGGAAGAGGCAATTGCGAAACACAACGCGATCGCCATCGACGCGAACCGCGAGCGCCTGGCCCACCGGCCCGGCGGAATTCTCGAACGTGATGTTCTCGACGGTGAAATCGTCTGCGTCGATGAAGGTCGAAGGTGTGCGAAAGGTCGAGATGATCTTCCCATCGACACCGATCATGTTAGCGTTGAGATTGTAAGTGAAAACGGTCTTTTCGGGGTCTTCGCCTATCAAATGAACGAAGCGCTTCTCGTGCTGCACGTAGATCAGTTCTTTATAAACGCCGGGTTTGATGTGAATGATCGCCGGATTATCGAAGCGCGTCGTCTGCGGCACCGCGTTGATAGCTTCTTGCACCGTCTTGTACTGACCGCTGCCATCAGCGGCGACGACGAAATTGGTTTGGGCGATTGCGGTCGAAGCTGCGAAGAGGAGGGAAGCAGTCGCGACGAATACTCTTACGGCTGTTCTCGATCTGAATTTCACAGCAAGGCTATCGGACTGATTCTACGGCCAGGTTGGCCGCGAATTCAGGCTACGTCCTTTGTTTACCGGTTCAATCTTTACGTTCTTGAAAGTGATCGAGCCGCTGGCATCAACGACCTCAGTGGCTTCAACACCACGGAAAACGCAGTCTGAAAACAGAATATTGTCGATCAGCGCGCCCGGAAAACTCGCAATCCACATGACGCGAGGACTGGATGTGCTCTTCACATTTTCAAGCGTAACGTTGCGCACGATCGGTTTGTACGGTCCGTTCGGGCCGGTCTCGTACATGAAATCGATCGTTAGAACTGCTTCCTTCACCTTGCCAATTTCCACGTTCCGCATAAAGACGTTCTCCGCAAAGCCGCCGCGACGAGCATTCGACTTGAAGCGCAACGCGCGCTCGAGGTTCGGACTATCCATGCGACAGTTCTCGATGAAGACATTGCGGATTCCGCCAGAGCATTCGCTGCCCATCACCACGCCGCCGTGTCCGTCCTTCATCGTCGAGTTGCGCACGATGATGTTTTCGGACGGCACATTCACGCGCCGCCCGTCGTTATCGCGACCCGACTTGATCGCGATGCAATCGTCGCCGGTATCGAACACACAGTCTTCGATGAGCACATCGCGGCTCGATTCTGGATCGCAGCCATCATTGTTCGGACCGTGAGTATTAATCTTCACACCGCGCACCGTGATGTTGGTTGAGAGCACCGGATGGATTTCCCACATCGGCGAATTGATGATGTGGATACCTTCAATCAGGATGTTGCGCGAGCGATAGGGTTGAATGAAGTTCGGCCGCAGATATTCGCCTTTGCCAAAGATGCGATCTTTCACCGGCACGCCGCGTTCACCGTAATCGAGCAGCTTGCGAACACTACTGCGCGCGAGTGCTTCGTCGTTTCCCCGTCGACGAGTCCATGCCCACCAGTTTTCATCCGACGCGTTTCCATCAAGAGTTCCGGTGCCCGTGATCGCGATGTTCTCCTGCTCAAAGGCGTAGATGAACGGCGAATAGTTCATGCACTCGGTGCCTTCGAAACGCGTGTAAACAACCGGCAAATATTTCTCGGCGTCAGTGCTGAACTTGAGCGTCGCACCTTCTGAGACGTAGAGGTTGACGTTGCTTTTCAGATGAATCGCGCCAGTTAGGAAAACTCCGGCAGGCACAACCACTCGACCGCCACCCGCCGCGTTACAAGCGGCGATAGCTTTGCGGATTGGTTCAGTTGCATCTGACTTCCCATCAGCGACCGCGCCGAAATATGTAATGTTGAAATCGCGCGCGGGAAATTTCGGCGCTTTGACGCGAGCAAGAATCGCCGGGACTGAACGCCAACCGACGACTCGCGCGTTTGACCGCTGAGCACGCTGCGATAAAGCACGGCTCGACACAGGAGCGATGAGCGCGACGAGGAGGAAAGTTGCGATAACAAAACGATGAATAAGTCGAATCATGAATTGTCTGCGCTTTGTGTACTACACGCCACCGAATGCCGAAAAGCCGCCGTCAACCGGGACTACGATGCCGGTGACAAACGCTGACGCGGGCGACAGTAACCACAGCACGGTACCGATCAAGTCTTCAGGCTCGCCAAAACGACCCATCGGCGTGTGACTGATGATGCTCTGGCCGCGTGCGGTAAGTTCCCCCGTTGTCTGATCGGTCAGCAAAAAGCGATTCTGCTCAGTCAGAAAAAATCCTGGTGCGATCGCGTTTACGCGAATCCGCGGCGAATACTCCTGCGCCAAATGAACCGACAGCCATTGCGTAAAACTGTTTACGGAAGCCTTGGCCGCGGAATAACGCACAACACGCGTCAAAGGACGAAACGCACTCATCGACGAGACGTTCAAAATCACGCCCTCGCCTTCCTCCGCCATCTGCTTTCCAAAGACTTGCGTGGGAACAATCGTACCGAGCAAGTTCAGATCGAAGACGAATCGAACCGCCTCTTCGGGTAGATCGAAAAAGGAAAGATCCGGCCGCGTGGTCGCGCGCGGATCGTTTCCGCCGGCGCCGTTAACCAGACAATCAACTCGCCCGAAACTCTTGAGAACTGTTGCAAGTGCGCGTTGCAGATCGTCTTTCTTCAGCACATCTGCATCAACAATCAACGCCGAGTCTCTTCTCGACATTTCGGCAAGCACACTCTCAGCCTTGTCACGGTTGCGCACCAGCATGGCGACGTTCGCTCCAGCGTTAAGCAGTCCGTGAACGATCGCGCGGCCGAGCACGCCGGTGCCGCCAGTCATCACCACCGAACGTCCGGTGAAGTCATAAGGACTAATTGCGGAATTGCTTTTGTCAGTCACAGCAGTTTCTTTCGGTCAGCTCGAATCAATCTCCAATGAAAAGCGGTTTCAAGTGCCGGTCGTGCAGATTTTCAATGACGTTTCTCGTTACCGCTTCGTCACAAGCGAGCAGCATGTTCAGATAACGGTCGCCCATTTTCGCCGCGACCTTGTAACCAACGTGAAGCAATTGCCGGAAGTGCGGATTGAACTCTCTATTTTGCTGATCGTGCCTGAGCGCCGAGACGAATTGCTCAGAAGTCCAACCATCAACCTCTTCTTTGCGTGGCAGCTTGCTGCGATCGATATCAATGACCGTTGCATACGGCGCGCACAACGCGTCAATGTCGTCAAGCGCTTTGCCGTAAATCTCTTCGACTAAGACAAGCGCTTCGCCGCCACTCTCAGCCAAACCGATCAGTTCTTCAAGCCAATTAGTGCCGGCCGTCTTTACGTGAATTCCGGCGCCGGTGCGCGCGAGCGCTTTGCGGATGGGCGGGTAGATCGAAAACTTGTCACTGCCGGAATGAACACTCAGTTTGAGATTAGTTGGCAAACCATAACTTGAAACCGCGTGCGCGATAACCGCGAGGTCTTCATTGAATTCCTTTTCGAATTGAGCGACATCGCCAACGTAATCGACACCTTTATTGAATCGTCCGGTGAACTTTGGCGCGATGGTCTGTGCGGGAATCTTCTCGTCAGCGATCGCGGCCAGAATCACCAGAAGCTCGGGCGGCGTCTGCGGGCTATCAGTTTCGTCCATTGAGACTTCGGTGATGAACGCACCTTCGCCTTTTGCTGAAGCAATGTGCCGATAGATTCGTCCCGCTTCCTGCACCGCGAACAGATATTTTCCAGCGATGCTTTCGATCTGGTCACGACTGGTCTCAAAGGGCTCGGCA
>JAJPKD010000045.1 GCA_021323895.1 Acidobacteriota bacterium
AAAGGAGGAAAAGAAAATGCCAAGAGGCGACAAAGACAAATACACAGACAAAGAGAAGCGTCAGGCCCAACACATCGAGGAAGGCTACGAGAAGCGTGGCGTCTCTGAGGAAGAAGCCGAGCGCCGCGCCGGGGCCACCGTCAATGCGGTGCATCACGGTGGCGAGAAACCGGGCGGCGGAGGTTATGGCAAACCCGAAAATCACGAGCCTATGAGGAAAGGTGGCCGAAAGGGTGGCCATCATTAGTCTTTGGCCGAAGATGTGCGGCGTTTGGTCGCGTGCGTGGCACGACGCGGCCACCGCCGCCAGCGGTTTTGCTTTGGCGACTATCAAGGCTTCGATCACTCGAGCCTTTGCTAACCGTAATCTCGTTTTATCGTTCAAAGAAAGGAGTGAGAAATGGCGCCGCTTCATCCAGCTTTCGTTCATTTCCCGATCGCATTGGTCGTGTTTTCATTTGTCGCAGATTTGTTAGCTCGCATCAGCGGCAAACTGTCACTGCGCGCGGCTGCTTTCTGGTCATTAATTGCCGCGCTCGTCTTCGGAGCAATCACTGCGGCGACAGGTTACTACGACATGACCCGTCTGCGTCCCGTACTGGCCGACACGTTCAGGTATGTCGATTTTCATTTTGACGTGGGACTGATTGTCGTCGGCGCCGTCGTCGTGCTGACGGTGTGGCGTTGGCTGGTCTATGCGCGTAAGGATCGCAGTCCCGGCTTCGCCTATCTGATCGCGGCCGTCCTGGTGATGGGCCTGGTGCTCTTTCAGGGCTGGTATGGCGGCGAGATGGTTTACTCGCAGGGCGCAGGCGTCGCGGCTACTGGTAAAGGAACTGAGCCGCCCACAAATGGCAAGCAACGGTTGGACAAAGTTACAAAAACTGGCGACTGACCGGCGGCGCGCGAGCTTCTCTCTGCAGAGGCCAAGCGCAGCCTCGCGCGCGCGAACAAAAATCGGAACTCAGATCGGTCTTCTCATCTCAGAGAGCGCCGGAAACTCATTCCGGCAAGATGCCGCCCATCATTTAACGGGCTTAAGACACGCTCGTGATATTCTAACGAAACATTTCTGAGCTTATTCCCAGGTAACAGCTTCCCCCGTGTTCAAGATGGCTTCAATGTTTGCAGCCCTGGTTCGGAAGTTTCGGCACGCGCCGGAAGAAGTGCCGATTCGCGAGGAGCTTTTCAGCATCGAGCGCCTCGAGCAGTATGCTGCGTCACTTGCGGTTGCGCACCAGATCGCCGAGAAACCTCGCCGCCGAAATCTGCTGCTGCCGAGGCTCGAAGAAAACAGCCGCAAACTGATCGAAGCCTATCAGGCGCTGGCCGAATCAATCCGCAGCGAACACGTCATTTCTCCCGCCGCCGAATGGCTGGTTGATAATTTTCATATCGTTGACGAGCAGGTGCGCGAAATTCGCGAAGACTTGCCGCGCGGCTATTATCGCGAACTACCGAAGCTCGCGAACGGCCCGTTCAAAGACTACCCGCGCATCTACGCATTCTGTGTTGAGCTGATCGCGCATACCGATAGTCACCTCGACACCGAAACGCTTCGTCGCTTTATCGATGCCTACCAAAAAATTACGCCGCTTTCGATCGGCGAGTTATGGGCGGTACCAATTAGCTTGCGTATTGCGTTGGTCGAGAATCTGCGCCGTCTCACCACCCGGATAACTTCATCACGCGGCGAACGCGAAGAGGCCGACAAACTCGCGGATCGCATGCTCGAAAGCGCGCGGCGTTCCGAAGACCTGGTCTCGTTGCTGCCGCGCTGGCGCAAGAAGCCCGGTCGAGCTTTTGTGGTCCAACTTATCCAACGCCTGCGCGATCAGGACCCGGCGGTGATGCCGGTGATGGAATGGCTCGACAAGCAACTGGTGAAGCAAGGTCTATCGCTCGAGAAGATCGTTCATGAAGAGCATCACCGCCAGGCGGCAGCGCAAGTTACGGTCGGCAATATCATCACCAGCATGCGCCTGCTGTCCACTCTCGATTGGAAAGAGTTCTTTGAAAAGGTAAGTCGCATCGATCCCGAACTGGCGAAGGATCCCGCGGCGATTTACGCCCGCATGGATTTCGCCACGCGCGATCGTTACCGCCATGTCATCGAGCGCGTCAGCAAGGGCGCAAAGAAGAGCGAGTTGGAGGTGGCGCGCGCCGCGCTGCAACTGGCTGAAGCCACGCGGGCAAGCGGCGAAGACTCGACGCATTCGCACGTGGGTTACTTTCTGGTTGGTAACGGTGTTGCGCAGTTGGAGAACGAAGTCGGCTATAGCCCGCGCGTTGGCGAAAAGATTCTGCGCACAATTGAACGTCACGCGAGCCTCACGTATCTGGGAACGATCGCGTTGTTAACGGCGCTGATCGCGACGTTAGTCGTCATCGCACTAGTTCCACTAGGCGCGGGAGGCGCGCTAACGCTGCTGGCCGTACTGCTTGCTCTCATCCCTGCCAGCGATCTCGCTGTCAATTTGCTGAATTGGGACATCACGCACGTGTTGCCGCCGAAGCTATTGCCAAAGATTGATCTGACGAAAGGCATCCCGCCGGAAGCGCGCACGATCGTCGTAGTCCCCGTGATTCTGGCGGATGAAGCAACGGTCGAGACGTTAATCGACAAGCTCGAGATCGCGTATCTCGCGAATCAGGATGAGCAGTTGCACTTTGCTCTACTGGGGGATTTCGCTGACGCGCCCAAGGAACAGATGCCCGATGACGAACAGATCATCGCGGCCGCACGGGCGGGCATTGATGAACTTAACCGCCGCTACGGCAAAGGCCGCCCCGTTCGATTTCATCTCTTTCACCGGCGCCGTCAGTGGTGCGACACCGAGGACAAATGGATTGGCTGGGAAAGAAAGCGCGGCAAGTTGCGCGAATTCAATCGGCTGCTGCGGGGCGCGCGTGACACGAGTTTTACCGTGGTTACAGCCGAAGACGATCTACTGAAACAAGTGCGTTACGTCATCTCGCTGGATTCGGATACGCAGCTACCACGCGACGCCGCGCGGCGCTTGATCGGGGCCGCGCTCCATCCACTTAATCAGCCGCGGTTCAATGCGCAGGGGTGTGTCGTCGAAGGCTACGGCATCCTGCAGCCGCGCGTGAGCATTTCGCTCGAAAGCGCATCGCGATCTTTCTTTGCGCGCGTCTTTTCCGGCAACACGGGGATCGATCCGTACACGACCGCGGCGTCAGATGTGTATCAGGATTTCTTTGGCGAAGGCATCTACACGGGCAAAGGCTTGTACGACGTGGATGCTTTTGAACGAGCGCTTGATGATCGCGTGCCGGAGCAGGCGCTGCTAAGTCATGACTTGTTCGAATCGATCTTCGCGCGTGCGGCTTTGGTAAGCGACATCGAATTTCTCGATGACTACCCGGCTTACTACGACAGCTACGCGTTGCGCCAGCATCGTTGGACGCGCGGTGACTGGCAAATCGCTGGTTGGCTGAAGCAGCGCGTGCCAAACGCGCAAGGAAAGCAGCGCCGCAATGACATTTCTGCAATTTCGCGTTGGAAAATTTTAGACAACTTGCGGCGCAGCTTGCTCGCGCCCTCGATCGTTCTGCTGCTCGTTGCCGGCTGGACCATTCTGCCGGGGAATCCGTTGTGGTGGACGCTCGCTGTTTTGGTGGTGCTTGCGCTTCCGGTTTATGCCCACGCAACTTCGAGTCTCTTGATTCATCCTCGCGGCGTTCCGTGGACCAGTCACTTCTGGAGCATCTGGGGCGATCTCCGCACGAACAGTCTCCAGTTGGCGGTGGAGATCGTCTTTCTCGCACACCAGGCTTACCTGATGATCGACGCGATTGTGCGCGTCGGGCATCGCATGTTGGTCTCGAAAAAGCATTTGCTGGAGTGGATGACCGCGGCGGGCGCTGAGAAATCACGCAAGCATGACCGGCGCTCATTTATCGAATTTGCCTGGCCGGCTTCCCTGATCGGACTGACGGCAACTGCTCTGACGGCGGCTGCTAATCCGCGTGCTATCCCTGCGGCTTCACTATTCGTTTTGGCCTGGATGCTCTCGCCGGCGATCGCTTACTTCATAAGCAAGCGCCGGGTGGAAAAGGCCCAAGAAATTCCCGTGAGAGACATTCGCACTGGTCGTATTATCGCGCGCCGCACCTGGCGCTTCTTTCAGACCTACGTGGGCGACGAAGACCACTGGCTGCCGCCAGACAACGTTCAGGAAGAGCCACTTGTCGTCGCACATCGAACTTCACCGACGAACATCGGCCTGCTCCTGCTCTCGACTCTGGCGGCCTACGACTTTGGCTACATCGGATTGGTCGAGTTGCTCGAGCGCCTGGAATTCACTTTCGCGACTTTGCAAAAGCTGCAAAAGTTTCGCGGCCATTTCCTGAATTGGTATGAGACGCGCACGCTGCAACCGCTCTGGCCGCAATACGTTTCCACGGTGGACAGCGGCAATCTCGCCGGACATCTGATTGCGCTGAAGCAGGCTTGCCTGGAACTTCCCGATGATGAAGTGCTCAGTACCCGGGCCATGCGTGGCCTTCAGGACGCGATTGACGCGATCACAAGCGAGACTTCACAACTCGCTTCGTCGATACAGCGCACCGACGCGATCACAATCAAACAGCTTCATGACGAAGTGAAAGCTTGCGCGGCGTTGGTGGCGGGCAAAGCTCCGCTTTCGTTGGCTGAGTGGACTGAATTCATTGACCAATTGAACGAACACGCGGCCGTGATCGACGATATCGTCGCCGCACTCGCGCACGAATACGGCAAATCTGGTTTCGTCGAGCTGCGCTGGTGTACCAGTTCGTTCCTGCATCAAACGCGCGCGTACCGGCGAGATCTGCATCTGCTGGCGCCATGGACCACGCTGCCGGCAATCACATCGATAACGACAGAATCAAGCGAGATCGCGGAGCGCGCGAAGATCATTCTTGGAAAGCTGGGCACTGTTCCGTCGCTCGCGCACGTTCCCGAAACTTGCGACACAGTCTTGATTGAACTCGCCGCGCTGCGCGCACAGCTCGAAGAGGCGGAAGGCGGAGGCGATCGCGGTCTGGCGATCGCGGAAATCGATCAACTTACCGGCGCCATGGAACAAGCTGCGGAAGCGGCGAAGGCGTTGACCTCGCGCCTCGGCAAGCTCGCGCAACAATCGTCGCAAATCATCGACGAGATGGATTTTGCCTTCCTGCTTGATCCTGAACGCAAGGTTTTCGCGATTGGCCATAACGTCAGCGAGGGGCGGTCGGATAACTCTTTCTACGATCTGCTGGCGACTGAGGCGCGCCTCGCCAGCTTCATCGCGATCGCCAAAGGCGATGTCGCCCAGGAGCATTGGTTTCGCATGGGCCGTCAATTGACTGCGGTCGATGGTGGCCGCGCGCTGATTTCATGGACCGGCACGATGTTCGAATACCTGATGCCGCTGCGGGTGATGCGGAATTATCGCGAGACGCTTTTGGGAGAAACCGACGAAGCAGTCGTTACGCGACAGATCGAATACGGCTATGAACGAGGCGTACCATGGGGAATTTCCGAATCGGCATATGCCGCGCGCGATCTGCACTTCAATTATCAGTATGGCCCATTCGGCGTTCCCGGTTTAGGGCTGAAGCGCGGTCTCATCGAAGATCTCGTGGTGTCGCCGTACTCGACGATTATCGCGTCGAAGGTTTTCCCTTCTCAGGCAATTCAGAATCTGCGGCAACTCGAACGCGAAGGCGCGCTTTCGCGTTACGGATTTTACGAAGCGTTGGATTTCACGCCGGCGCGAGTAAAGAAGGGCGAGCGTTGCACCATGGTGCGCGCTTACATGGCCCATCACCAGGGCATGAGTTTGGTTGCGCTGGACAATCTCTTGAACCGGGACGCGATGCAGAATCGTTTTCACAGCGATCCCACTGTGCGTGCCACGGAGATGCTTTTGCACGAGCGCATTCCGCGCGCCGTCCAGGCAGTTCACCCGCGCGCCGAAGAAGTTCTCACTGGTCGCGTCGTACGCACCCTCACCGGCCTGGTCACACGCGCCTACGAGACGGCTGACTTGCCGACGCCGCGTACGCAACTGTTATCGAACGGAACTTACAGCGTGATGATCACGACCGCGGGCGGCGGCTATTCGATGAGTGGATCGCTCGCGGTGACGCGTTGGCGCCCCGACACGACGCGCGATAACTGGGGCAGCTTCGTTTACGTGCGCGACGTGCGTAGCGGCGCGGTCTGGTCGGCCGGTTATCAACCGACCTGCGTCAAACCAAACAGTTACGAAGTTGCTTTCTCGGAAGACAAGGCGGACTTCTGGCGACGCGATGGCGGCATCGTCACGCATCTGGAACTGATCGTCTCTGGCGAAGACAACAGCGAGTTAAGACGCGTCACGCTGGCAAATCATTCGAACCGAGCCCGCGAAATTGAGCTGACTTCCTATGCCGAAGTCGTGCTCGCGCCGCCGGCGAGCGACGCCGCGCATCCAGCCTTCAGCAATCTGTTCGTCGAAACAGAGTTCTATCATCCGCATCAGGCTCTCCTGGCGCGGCGGCGTCCCAGATCGTCTGAAGACGAACCGGTTTGGGGAGTGCATGTGATCGCCGCTTCGACGCAGACGATTGCCGGCATTCAATTCGAGACTGACCGCGCACGCTTTCTGGGGCGCGGACGAACTACCGCCGAACCGGTCGCGGTGATGGAAGATCGGCCATTGTCGAATACGGTTGGTCCGGTGCTCGATCCGATTTTCAGTCTGCGCTGCCGCGTACGTTTGCAGCCAGACGAAACTGCTCAGATCGTTTTCACGACCGGCGTGGCCCAGTCACGCGAGCAGGCGATCATTCTCGCTGAAAAATATCGCGACCCGGGAATCTTCGAACGCGAATCGCGGCTGGCCTGGACACGCGCGCAGGTCGAGATGAATCACTTGCACATCGATCCTGATGAGGCGCATCTGTTTCAAAGGCTCGCCGGTCGCATCTTGTATCCTGAGTCGTCACTGCGGCCTCGCCCGCACGTGCTCGCGCTGAACAAGTTGACCCAATCCGGATTGTGGCCGCACGGCATCGGCGGCGATCTCCCGATTGTGATTCTGCGCCTCGAGCGCGAGGAAGATGTGCAGATGGCGCGGCAACTTTTGCGCGCTCATCAATACCTGCGATCAAAAGGACTGCAATTCGATCTCGTAATTCTGAACGATCATCCGACTTCCTATGCCGAGTCGCTTCAGGATTCGTTACAGATGGCGGTGCGCACGTCTGGCGCTCAGGCACTGATCGACAAACCGGGCGGTATTTTCGTTCGGCGATCGGACATGATCGCGGAGAAGGAACGCATGCTGCTGCACACCGTCGCGCGCGTTGTAATCGTGAGTGAAAGAGGTTCCCTCGAAGATCAATTGACGCAACGGCCGATCGAGGAGGCTCTACCAGACTCATTTCAGCCGCGCGCTGCCGCGCAAGCCTATGTCGAGCCCGCTCTCCCTCCCCCGAAGGTTTCGTTCTTCAATGGCATCGGTGGATTCGCGCATGGCGGTCGCGAGTATGTAATCACGCTGGGCGAAGGCCAGTGGTCGCCGGCGCCATGGTCGAACGTGATCGCGAATTCCGAAGACTTTGGCTTCCTGATCACGGAAACCGGCGGCGGATTTACATGGTCAATCAACAGTCACGAAAATCGGTTGACGCCATGGTCAAACGATCCGGTCAGCGATCCGCCCGGCGAGATTATCTATATTCGCGACGAAGATTCAGGCGTGACCTGGACGCCAACGCCCCTGCCGATTCGCGAAGCGGGCGCTTATCTGGTGCGACACGGGCACGGCTACACCGTTTTCGAACATGCCAGTCACGGACTTTCTCAGGAGTTGTTGCTATTTGCGCCGCTTGACGCGCCGGTAAAGATTTCGCTGCTGCGGCTTTCGAACCGGAGCGATCGCCCGCGCCGTCTTTCTGTCGTCAGCTACAACGAACTGGTGATGGGCGTCGATCGCGAACGATCGGGCGTCCACGTGGTTACTGATCTGGAAGAAAACGAAGGCGCAATTTTCGCGCGCAATTCATACAACAACGAGTTTGCGGATCGCATCACGTTTGCCGGCACGAGTGAAGAACGATTCACGATGACGTGCGATCGCACGGAATTCATTGGCCGCAACGGCAACCTGTCGAGGCCGGCGGCCTTGCGGCGCGCGGCGCTCGGCGGACGCGATGGCGCGGGCCTCGATCCTTGTGCAGCGATTCAAACGAAGATCGAACTCGCGCCCGGACAAACTCGCGAAGTGATCTTTCTGTTGGGCCAGGCTGAGTCGATCGACAAAGCTCGCGAAATCAACGCGCATTTTCGCAACCTGAACGAAGTTAACCAAGCGTTCGAGCGCATGCTTCAGTTTTGGGACCAAATGCTCGGCACGATCGAAATCAAGACGCCGGATGCGTCGATGGACACGCTGGTTAATCGCTGGTTGCTGTATCAGACGTTGGCCTGTCGCGTGCGCGGGCGTTCGGCGTTCTATCAATCGAGCGGCGCCTTCGGATTTCGCGATCAACTTCAGGACGTGATGGCGCTCGTGTATTCACAGCCGCAAGTCGCGCGCGCGCAAATCCTGCGCGCGGCTGCGCGCCAGTTCAAGGAAGGCGACGTGCTTCACGGGTGGCACGAGCCAACGGGCCGTGGCGTGCGCACGCGCTTCTCGGACGATCTGCTCTGGCTGCCGTTCGTAACTTCGTTCTACGTGAACGTAACGGGTGACTACTCGGTGCTCGACGAATCCGTTTCCTTCATCGAAGCAGATTTGCTCGCGCCGGACCAAGTCGAAAATTACTTACAGCCAACCGTTTCCACAGAGAGCGGCAGCATCATCGAGCACGGCGCGCGCGCGATCGATCGAAGTTTGGCGCTGGGCCAACACGGCTTGCCACTGATGGGATCGGGCGATTGGAATGACGGCATGAACCGCGTCGGCGCCGGCGGGAAAGGCGAAAGTGTCTGGGTCGGCTGGTTTCTTTCAATAGTGCTGACCGGATTCGCACCGCTGTGCGAACGATATCGAATGAATGAGCGCTCGAAGCGCTACGCGCGTCATCTGATCGATTTGAAGAAGGGACTGGAGCGAGCCTGGGACGGTGATTGGTATCGGCGCGCCTACTTTGACGACGGCACGCCGCTCGGTTCGGCCCAGAACGATGAATGCCGCATCGATTCCATCGCCCAAACCTGGGCGGTGATTTCCGGCGTGGCCGATTCTTACAAAGCGGCACGCGCGATGTCCTCCGTCGATCAGTACCTGGTGCAGCGCGGCGAAGGCTTGATCATTTTGTTCACGCCGCCGTTCGACAAGACGAAGCTGGATCCCGGATATGTCAAAGGTTACGTGCCGGGCGTGCGCGAAAACGGCGGGCAATACACGCACGCGGCGCTGTGGACGGTGATCGCCTTCGCCATCCTGGGCGACGGCGATCGGGCCGGTGAGTTGTTCGCGCTGTTGAATCCAATCAATCACGCTTCGACGCGCGCCGGCTTACATAAATACAAAGTTGAACCTTACGTCGCAATGGGCGACGTTTACGCGGTGCCGCCGCACACCGGCCGCGGCGGCTGGACCTGGTACACCGGATCAGCCGGTTGGATGTATCGCGCGGCCTTGGAATACATTCTCGGTTTCAAACTCAGCGGCGATCGTCTCCGCATCGAGCCATGTATTCCCCGCGGCTGGCGCGACTTTGAAATCACTTATCGCCGGGGTGAAACCAGTTATCGCATCAAGGTCCAGAATCCACATTCATTGTCCCGTGGCGTTGCGTCCGTCACTCTCGATGGTCACATTCAGCAGGATGATGTAATTCTCCTCAGCAACGACGGCTTGAATCATGAAGTCGTTGTGATGATGGGCGAGAAGCCGCGAATTGATGAGACAGAGAATGTCGATGCCTCCTTCTCTCACGCGGAGAAGGAACCCTAGACAGCGACGGGCGCCGCGATCTTGGCGTGCGATTCGTAGCCGATGAGGCGAAGATTTTCGTAGCGGAAATACAGCAGACCATCCAAGCCGCGCAACTTCTTTTCTTCATCTGAAATTTCCAGCCGTGGCAGCGGCAGCGGCTCGCGGGCCAACAACTCGTTCACCTGATCGAGATGATTTTGATAAATGTGATAATCGCCGAGCGTGTAAATGAATTCGCCCACGGCGAGGTCGCAAACGTGCGCGACCATGTGGGTCAGCAGCGCGTACGAACTGATGTTGAAAGGGACGCCGAGAAACGCATCGGCGGAACGTTGATAAAGTTGGCAGTGGAGAACCGGACGATCAGATAACGTGTCAGAAGCCCGACCGCTAGGGAGGGCCTTCTTATCATCATCGATCTTGAACTGAAACAGTGTGTGGCAGGGCGGTAGATCGACGCTGTCGCACTCGCGCGGGTCCCAACCGCTAACGATCAATCGCCGCGAATTCGGATTGGTTTCGATCTCATTCAATAGTCGCGCAATCTGATCGACGCCATCGCGTTTCGGATAATGCCCGCCGAACGAACGCCACAGGTAACCGTAAACGGGACCGAGATCGCCCGCCTCGCGCCCGAATCGCCCCGTGTGCTCTTTATCGGCCCATTCTTTCCAAATATCGCCGCCCTTCGCGCGCAGGGTTGCTTCGTTCGTATCGCCCGAGAGAAACCAGAACAATTCTTCCGCAATCCAGCGAAAAGGAACGCGCTTAGTCGTGACGATGGGAAAGCCTTCGCGAAGATCGAACCGCGTCTGATAGCCGAAATGCGAAATCGTGCCAACACCGGTGCGATCCTTATGCGTCACGCCGTATTCGAGAATTGACTTGAGGAGATCGTGGTATTGCTTCATCTGAGCAAGGGGCTAAGAGCCAAGCGAAATCTCGCGGACACTTTCAATTAATCGATCGATTTCTTCGTCGCTCGTGTAACACGCACACCCGACGCGCACGAGACCCTCGGGTTGCAAACCCAAGCGATCCACGACCGTCTGCGCGTAGAAATCTCCGTGCGAAACGAACAGGCCGCGTTCGGCCAAACGCCGCGCGACTTCGGTCGAAGCTACATTCTTCACGATGAAAGAAACGGTGGGCGTGCGACGCGCAGTGGGCGGTGGACCGAACAAGCGAACGCCATCCATACGTGAAAGCGATTCCCAAAGACATTCGACTTGAGGTGAACTGTGATCGCGGAGAGATGCGAAGGACGCCTCCAACCGTTGTCGTCTGTGCGACGTGGCGTCCTCGATCCGCTGGCTATCGCTCGCGGTACTGACACTGAGCGATGCATAGAAATCGACGGCGGCAGCGGCGCCGGCGATGCCTTCATGATTCTGCGTGCCCATCTCGACGCGCTCAGGCGCTGTGTCAGGCGCGGGTTGCAGCTTGGGAAAATCGATCGATTCCAGCAGATGTTTCCTGCCGTAGAAGACGCTGACGTGCGGCCCGTAAAATTTGTAGGCCGAGCACGTCAGAAAATCGCAGTCCGCTTCCTTCACGTCGCAGAGAAAATAGGGCGCGTAATGAACCGCATCGACCAGCGCCAGCGCGCCGACCGAATGCGCCAGCTCGACCGCCCGCCGAAAATCGCTCACTGTTCCCAGTGCATTGCAGCCAGCGCCAAACGAAACGACTTTCGTTTTCTTCGTCACCAGCCGTTCAAAATCGTTCCAATCAAGCTGGCCGGTTTCCGGATCCATCTGCGCGACGTTCAGTGTTACTCCGCGCTCAACTACTAAAGCCTGCCACGGCGCCACGTTCGCGTGATGCTCCAATTCAGTGATGACGATTTCGTCGCCCGGGCCCATCGTCCGACCGAGCGCGCGGGACAGGTGATAAATCATCGTCGTCGTATTCGGGCCGAAAACGATCTCTTCCGCGGACGCATTCACGAAATCGGCAAACGTGTGCCGCGCTGATTCGATGATCGCGTCAGTTTCGTGGCTGGTCGGATATTCCCAGTGCGTGTTCGCGTTGTGATTCAACAAATAATCCGCGACGGCCTCGACGACGCGCTGCGGCGTCTGCGTGCCGCCTGGCGCATCGAAGTAAGCGGCCGGAAACCCATTGTGTTCTCGGGCCAGCGATGGAAATTGCGCACGAATCTTTTCAGTCGAAGCGGAGGCGAGGTGTTGGCGTGATGCTGTGCTCATCGGAATGTTTGAGAAATCGTAATCCGGTCTGATCGAAGCAAGATGCTAACAGAATTGCTCGCGAATTTCTCGCTCACCTTCACATTTTCTCCGCGCGTCGGCATCGAAGTTGCACAAACCCATCCGGGTATCGCGAGACCTTGGAAAAACCAGCGAGCGTGGCGCGTAAACCGAACGCTTGCTTCACCAAGTGTACGCGAAGCCAACACGTATGAATAACGCAATTCTAATGGAAATTATCGCTGCGTGAGAGCACGCAGTCCAATTCGGAGGTGAAGCGAATGGCAAAGAAGAACGGAACGACCACGACGAAAAAAGGCAATCAATCGACGGCACTGGAAAAGGGAAAACCGGACGACTTGGGCGAACGTCTCGCCGCGACGCCGTTTACTTTAATGCGGCGGTTCAGCGAAGAGATGGACCGACTGTTCGGCGATGTGGGCCTGGGCCGAAACTGGCTCGCGCCGGTGCTTGACCGCGCACAGTTCTCGCAGGATCTCTGGTCTCCACAGGTGGAGATGTTTGAGCGCGACAATCAACTGGTGGTGCGCGCCGATCTGCCCGGCCTGACCAAAGACGATGTGAACGTGGAATTCTCTGACGAAGGAATCACTATCGAAGGCGAGCGCAAGAATGAACACGAAGAAAAAGGCGAAGGTTACTTCCGCAGCGAACGCAGCTACGGAAAGTTCTTCCGTCGCCTTGCGGTTCCCGAAGGCGTTAACGCGGAGAATGCCAAGGCGACTTTCGAGAACGGCGTGCTCGAAGTGACGATGCCGGCGCCCAAGCGCGCCGAACGCAAAGCGCGGCGGCTGGAGATCACAGGCAACGGTCGCGAGCAGGCGAAACGCAAAGCTGCGTAACGCGGGACGGCGTCGATTCTCAAAAGAAATGAAGTAACCGTTCAGTCGCGCAGATTTCGCATTGATGCGCGGTTGGCGCTGGCGAATGAAAACTCACAGGCATAGACTTTCATCATCATGAAAGCTTCTGTGGTTCGTTCGCCGGCGCCGATAGATACTCGGCCGCTGGAGTTTACCGAGGTTGAAAAACCAGCGCCGGCCACTGGTGAAGTTCTGGTCCGGGTGCATGCATGTGGCGTTTGCCGCACCGACTTGCACGTCACCGAAGGCGATCTGAAACCGAAGATGCCGGTGGTAATTCCCGGACATCAGATCGTCGGCGAAGTCGTTGAGCTGGGCTCAAATGTTTCGTCCTTTGCTGTTGGCGATCGCGTCGGTATCGCCTGGTTGCGCAAGACTGATGGCACGTGCCGATTTTGTCGTACCGGTCGCGAAAATCTTTGCGAGCGCGCGGAGTTCAATGGCTGGAGCGCGAACGGCGGCTTTGCCGAATATACAGTCGCCCCTGCTGACTTTGTTTATGCGCTGCCGGAAAACTTTGACGACTTGCAGGCGGCGCCGCTGCTTTGTGCCGGAATCATCGGTTACCGCTCGTTGCGTTTGACCGGAATTGAAAAATGGAACGGCGCGCGCCTTGGCATTTACGGATTCGGCGCCGCGGGTCACGTGGTGATTCAGATTGCTCGCGCACGCGGCGCAGAAGTTTATGTTTGCACAAGAGATCGCGAGCGGCATCAAGCGCTGGCGTCAGAACTCGGGGCGTCATGGGTTGGCGATGCGAGCGACGCGCCGCCGGTGAAACTCGACGCGTCGATCATTTTTGCGCCGGCCGGCGAACTGATACCGCCGGCGTTGCAGGCTTTGGAGAAAGGGGGCGTGTTGGTGCTTGGCGGAATTCACATGAGCCCGATTCCTTCATTCGATTATGACTTGATCTATGGCGAGCGCGTCATTCGTTCGGTTGCGAATAACACGCGGGCCGATGGTCGGGAGTTTCTAATTGAAGCGGCGAAGGTTCCGGTGAAGACGCACGTGCAGACTTTTGGTTTGGAAGAAGCAAATGATGCGCTGATTGCGCTCAAGCACGACGCGATCAAGGGCGCTGCAGTCCTGGTGATCGATGCTGCGAAAAATAAATATTAGCGCGGCGCTAATCGTGCTCGTCTGTTTCTTTTTGCCATGGGAGCAGGTGAGCTGCGGCGGCGCAAAGGACACGCTCAGCGGGTTGGATCTCGCGCGTCATGATCACGCTTTGCTGTGGCTGGTGCCGCTGCTGATGTTGGCGGTGATTTTGGTGGGTGTCTTGCGGCAACGCGGAGAGCGGCCGCTGCTCTCGGCGATCGTGAGTCTCGTATCGAGCATCGTTGCGATGTACTTGGTGAACGATGAGCGGCAGCGTGTGCAGGACGAGTCCGGAATCATCTCGGCCCACTTGAGGGGTTGGTTCTGGCTCAGCTTCTTTGCTTCGCTCGCGGTGTTAGTTACTGGCATCGGCAGATTGTTAACGCGTAATCGATCAGGGACGAGCTCCGGATAATAGGAAATTTGTATGGTCCTTTCTCTAAAAACCGAAAGACTGAAGCGATACAAAGACGTCGTCGCGCTGCTGGTGAAGTACGGCCGCTCTGATCTCGTGAAGCAGGCCGACCGCCGTCTCTTGCCCGGTGATAACGATCGCTCGATCGCGAAAGCCTCAGCGGAAGCAGATGAATTAGCGACCGATTTGGAGAAGCTCGGCCCCACGTTTATTAAGATCGGCCAGCTCCTATCGACCCGCGGCGAACTTCTGCCCGAGCCTTATCTCGAAGCACTGTCGCGCCTTCAGGACAACGTCGAGCCCTTCCCTTTTGAAGAGGTCGAACGAATCGTTTCATCGGAACTTGGCGGGCGCATTTCCAAGCTCTTCCTTGATTTCGAGTCGCAGCCGGCGGCTGCTGCGTCGTTGGCGCAGGTTCATCGCGCGACGATGCGCGACGGACGCGAAGTTGTCGTCAAAGTCCAGCGTCCGCACATTCGCGAACAAATTATCGAAGACATGGAGGCACTCGAAGAGGTCGCGGACTTCATCGATGCGCACACCGAAGTCGGCAAGCGGTACGAGTTCGGGAACATGCTGTCCAGCTTCCGCCGCAGTTTGCTACAGGAATTGGATTTTCAACGCGAGGCCGCCAATCTTCGGCGCATCCGCGACAGCCTGGAAGAATTCGAAAGCATCGTGATTCCCTGTCCGGTCGAGGACTACACCACGTCGCGCGTGCTGACGATGGACTTCATTTCTGGCAAAAAGATTACCGACATCAGCCCGCTGCGGCTGATGGAATTGGACACACGCGCGCTGGCTGAAGAATTGTTTCGCGCGTACCTCAAGCAGATTTTGATCGATGGTTTCTTTCACGCCGATCCTCATCCGGGAAATATTTTCGTCACGGAAGACGATCGCATCGCGCTGCTGGATTTGGGAATGGTCGCGCATCTCACCGGGCGCCAGCGCGAAAATCTGCTGCGCTTGCTGTTGGCGATTAGCGAGGGCCGGGGCGACGACGCGGCGACGGCTTCGATCAGGATTGGCGAGGCCAAAGCAAATTTCGATCGACGCGATTTTGAGCAACGCGTCGCGCGCCTGGTTGCGCAACACGCCGATGCGAGGCTCGAACACCTTCATGCAGGCAAGATTGTGATCGAGATTCAGCGTATCGCCGCCGATAGCTGGTTCCGTCTGCCCACGGAGTTCACGATGATTGCCAAGGCGATGATGAACCTGGATCGGGTGGTTTACGTTCTCGATCCGACGTTCGATCCGAACGCGTTAATTCGCGAAGAAGCGACCAACATCATGACACGCCAGGTGATTCAAAGCGTCGAACCCGGCAGCATCCTGGCGAGGGCGATCGAAGTAAAGGAGTTTGCCGAACGGCTGCCGAGTCGCGTTAACAAGATTCTCGATGCGGTAGGCAACAACGAACTGAAGATTGGCGTTGATGCGATTGACGAGAAGGTTGTCCTCGATGGCCTTCAAAAAGTCGCCAATCGCATCACGCTCGGTTTGGTGCTGGCGGCGCTGATTGTAGGGGCCGCTCTGATGATGCGGGTAGAAACTTCGTTCAAGATTTTCGGTTACCCTGGGCTTCCCGCGATCTTCTTCTTATTGGCCGCTATTGCCGGTCTCGTGCTGATCGCGAACATCGTCTTCTATGACGAAACGCCGAAGAAGAAAAATGACGAGGAGAGATGGGAAAGCAAAGGCTGGAGGCTTGAGACTGGAGGTTAGGACTTCTATCCTCTGCTTTCGGTCGTCAGCGTCAATGATAAAGATTTGTTTCTAACCAGCCTCTAGCCCCCCAGTCTCTAGCCTCTTCCTTCATTCTCCTTTTTGCTCAGCAAAAGCGATCGGTTTGCAACCAATCTCGAAATCAGGCATCATAGTTGCGGTTAATCCTTCTCTCGCGCATCAACGGTGATGCGCCCCGCGCACAAAACGATTAGCGCCGGACGTTTGGATAGTTCGAGAGCAGGCTGATTTCAAACTACGAAGCCGCTCCTTTGCAGAGCATCCGAACCTGGTCCTTCGACCGCCACCGTTTCGCCGAAGCACAATTCAGTTCGTTAGCTTCTTTTCGTTCCCAATCAGGGGAAAGGTAAATACATGTCAACTAAACTCTATGTTGGAAACCTCGCTTTCCAAACAACCAGCGAAGAACTGCAAGCACTGTTTGCTCAGGCTGGAACGGTCGAATCGGCAAGCGTCGTTGAAGATCGTATGACGGGCCGTTCACGAGGGTTCGCCTTCGTCGAAATGTCCTCTCCGGAAGAGGCCACCGCTGCCATCGATCAATTCAATGGCAAAGAAGTCGGTGGCCGCGCGCTCAAAGTTAACGAAGCCAAACCACGCGAAAATCGCAGTGGCGGCGGCGGTCGTGGCTTTGGCGGTGGCGGTGGCCGGGGCGGTTTCGGTGGTAATCGCGGCGGTGGTGGTGGTGGTCGTGGTGGAAACAACTACGGCGGCAACCGCGAACCGCGCTGGTAAAATCATCAGTGCACAGTAAGCGGTGAGCAGTGAGCAGTTCTTTGTATCTCCCGCGGTCAACCATGAAATATTGATTACCATGGCGGCACGAAGAGCTGCGCTCCCGCAAGGAATTAATCACGCCGACGGACAGTCGGCATTAGCAAAAGGAACTTAATGGATTTTTCTCAACTGGGACTCGCGCCTGCGCAACTGAGCGCTTGCGAGTCTCTCGGATACAACGAACCGACACCAATTCAGCGACAGGCGATTCCTGTCATCCTCAGCGGCCGAGACGTAATCGGCTGTGCCGAAACCGGCACTGGCAAGACGGCCGCATTTCTACTTCCCATCATTCAAAACATAAGCGAGCGTTCGCGGCCCGGTCTGCGTGTGCTGGTGCTGGCGCCGACGCGCGAGTTGGCCCTGCAGATTCAAAAGAATTATGGCGAGCTTAATCGCGTCAAAACCAATCGCAGTGTTATTGCGATCGGCGGTGCAAATATACGCACCCAAATCAGTGAGCTGCGAAAAGGCGCGACCTTCTTGATCGCGACTCCCGGACGATTGCTCGATCTGACTGAGCGCGGCGCAGTGAACCTTTCCACGATCGAAGTGCTCGTGCTGGACGAAGCAGATCGCATGCTCGACATGGGATTTTTGCCGGCGATTCGGCGAGTGTTGGCAATGTTGCCAACCAGACGACAGACGCTCCTGTTCTCGGCAACGATGTCCACGAGCATCGAACAATTGGCTCGATCTACAATGAAAGAGCCAAAGTTGATCGAAGTCAGCCAACGCGGCCGCGCGGCCACGATGGTTGAACAAACAGCTTATCTGGTCGAACAGCATTCGAAGACGGCGCTGCTTCTCGACCTGTTGGAAAAAGAGCGCGAGCCCTTCGAACGCGTGCTGGTATTCACGCGCACGCGGCGTGGAGCTGAGCGGCTTTCACACATTTTGAAAGCGCGCGATCACAGCGTCGATCGCATTCATGCTGATCGTTCGCAGCCACAGCGCGAAGCTGCGCTGCGCCAGTTCAGCAACGGTCGCACGCGCGTGCTGGTGGCGACGGACATCGCGGCTCGCGGCCTGGACGTTGACGCAGTCTCGCACGTGATCAATTACGACGTGCCGGCCGCGCCGGAAGATTATGTGCATCGCGTGGGTCGCACGGGCCGGGCCGGCAACCAAGGCAAGGCGATCACGATGGTTGCACCTGTTGACGAGTTGTCGATGCGAGCGATCGAGCGCCTTACCGGACAATCAGTCAAGCGAGTTGTGGCCGATGGCTTAGGCGGCGCGACAGCGATGTCGGCTTCGCCAACCAAACCGTTTGTCGGCGTTGCGCGCATGCGCAGCAGTGCAGTTCGTTCATTTCGCCCGCGCAGAGGACGCTAGCGCTTGATGTCAGAAGCGCGAGCGATCGGGCTTTTGGCACTATGAATGGAACAATGGTTACTAAATCGGAGGAGTATTAGCATGGAAGACAAACAGACTTTTGCAATCGGAGATCGAGTAGAGCAGATGTGTGTGACGTGTGGCGAGGAACGCGGCCATATCGTCGCGTCAATGACCAAGGGTGGCAAGATTACCCGCGTGAGTTGCCCCATCTGTGGTTCGCGCGTTCCTTACAAGAGCGGGACGACGCGGCGCGCATCTAACAAGGTTGGCGCCCCCTACGATCGTTCGCGCACTTATCGCCGCGGACAAACGATCATGCATCCCAACTTTGGTGAAGGTGAAGTCACCGCGATAATCGAGCCGGGGAAAATGGATGTGCTCTTCGCCGATCGCATGCGACGCTTGATTCACTCGCATGTCCAGGCGGCGTAATTCTCAGCTCTCGCTGTACGCGTCGCTTAGTTTGCGAAAGTGGTAGCCGACGGCGGCGAGCCGCAGCGAATCCGCAATTCTGCTGCGGTGTTTGATGAGCGCCTGAGTGAAGAACCTCCAGAACTCTTTGCGCTCGCGGTCAAATACTCCCAACTTCAAAAACACTCGGGTCAGCGTGGTCATGCCGGCGATGACACTATAGTGAGTCGGCTCGGAAAAGTGTCGGCCAGTTCCCTTCATCGAGTCGAGAACCCGTTGATAGTATTCCCGGGGACTGTAAATGGTCTGCATAATCCTTTGATAGCCCTGAATCAACAGCGCCGGATCCATGCGTGTTTTGAAGTTAAGCGTGCATACGGTGTTATTGCCAGAGGCATCCTCGCCCAGCAGCCTTCCTTCACGTTCGAGCCGCTTCCATAGTTGGGTATCGGGGAGCGCGTTGAGCAGTCCGACCATCGCCAAAGGAATTGCGCTCTTGCGAATGAAATCGATCTGCCGCTCGAAGGTGTCGATCGGATCGTTGTCAAAGCCGACGATGAAGCCGGCCATAACTTCCATCCCATAACTCTGAATCTTTTTAACCGAACTCAACAAGTCGCCGCGGTTTTGCGACTTCTGGGCTTCGTGCAAACTCTCTACAACCGGCGTTTCGATCCCGACAAAGACGCGGTGAAAACCTGCGTCGCGCATGCTGTCAAGCAACGCCTCATCGTCAGCCAGATTGAGACTCGCTTCGGTGAGCAACGAGAAGGGATAGCCGTGTTCCTTTTGCCATCTTGCCAGCTCGGGAAGTAATTGCCGGACATTCTTTTTGTTGCCGATGAAATTGTCATCGACGATGAACAGCGTGCCGCGCCAACCGAGTTCATAAAGCGCATCGAACTCAGCCAGCATCTGTTGATTGCTTTTCGTGCGAGGCACGCGGCCGTAAATTTCGATGATGTCGCAGAACTCGCACGAGAAGGGACAGCCACGCGAGTATTGCACGGACATCGCGCTGTAGCGTTTGAGATCCGCGAGATGAAAATGCGCCATTGGCGTGATCGAAAGCGGCGGGCGCTCGGCCGCCTGATAAGACCGCTTGGCCTCGCCGCGCGCCAGGTCGTCAATGAACTGGGGCAGCGTGGTTTCAGCCTCGCCGAGAAAGACGTGATCCGCGTCGGGCAAATCGTGGATGGTCGTAGTCACGTACGGACCGCCGAGTACGACGCGCTTACCGCGTGCTTTTGAACGCTTCACGACTTCTCTCAGAGACTCCTGCTGAACCAGCATCGCGGTCGCGAAGACCATGTCCGCCCAATCGATGTCCGCCGTCGTGAGCTTGCGCACATTCAGATCCACCAACCGGCGCTCCCACGTGTCCGGCAACAGCGCCGAAACAGTAAGCAGCCCCAACGGCGGAAATGCGCAGCGCTTGCCCTCGAACGGCAGGGCGTGACGAAAACTCCAGTACGTATCGGGAAACTCAGGATTGACTAATAAAACTTTCACGATTCCACTCCCACTCGTTTCGTAAATTAGAGAACACTTCGGCAAAACCAATGCATGATCGCCAATGACTGCGTCGGCAATCACTGATTATCGCGGGGACCGGTGCGATCCTAACGGGGGGGTTTTACAGCCCTGTCTCGCGCCATTTTCAAAACGTCGCCGGGCTGACACTTCAGCGTGCGGCAGATCGCTTCAAGCGTGTTGAAGGTGATCCCTTGGGCCTTGTCTTTCTTCAAACGCCAAAGCGTTGTATGACTGACACCCGTTTCCTTGGCCAGCCAGTAAAAGGACCTGCCCTGCGCTTTGAGTAAGTGATCGATGTGAACTCTAATCATTGCACCTTTTCTATTTACGACGGCAGCATACACGTATGTGTTGCATATGTCTAATATTTAGTTCGCGAAATATATTTCATGTTTGACATATATGTAAGCAGCGTTGTAACCTCAATGCAGATCGAGTCCAGCTAACTCCATCCTCAGCTCTTCTGGAAGCCGCCAGATCACCTGAAGTCAAAAGCTAACGAAGCGGTGCCTTTCGAAGTCCGAAGCTGGGTTTTGGGCAGAGAGCAAACAAGCATAAACGCACCACTTCCCTACCTCACGCACAGAGCGTTTTGTAATCATCGCGCAGAGAGAGTTCTCCATAGATGAGCTTGTACGGAATGCAACGCGCCAATGGTGACTGGTTCGCGATCAAAGAGCCGCAGCGTTTTCGAGTCCCACTCTTTTCAAGTCTGAGTGAAGCAGCACTCGTGCGCGCTTTCAACGTGGAAATGCTCGTTTTCAGTCCCGCCATTTTTGACGAACGGGCGTTGAAACAGATCGGCCAACTTGAAGACGATCGAGCAGTTTACTTCTGGCTCGTAGAGAAGGCTTCCAGAAACATGCGGCGCGGCGTGGCCTTACAGCACGAAGATTTGAACCTCATTCTCACCGGCGCTGATGTGGAAGCGATAACAAAGGACTGAGACAAGATGGCAATCTGTGAATTCTGTTTGAACTATTCCGCAGAGGGGAAATGCCTGATTGGCCTGGATATTCGAAAGGGAATGACCTGCCGGGAATTCCAGCCTGGGCTAGAAAAGTTCTGCGCAGATCCAAAAGACTTTGTCAGCGGCAGCCAAATCGTAAAAATGGCAATGTATTTCGGAATCGGCCGAACTGAACTGAAGAAGGTAAAGACCATGGCTGCACGTGAGGAGAGTCATCGCTAAACGCCGAAGTTTCGTCTTTGATTCAACATGCTGAATGGATGTGATCTTTGTCTAAGATAATTTGGTCTTGCTCATACTGTGGAACGGTCCTCCCGCTCTGGACAATGAAGTGCTCAAACTGCAAACGGCTCGCTTTGAGTTGGCTGCACCTGGTAGTATCGATAGTTGTGGCAGTGCCGTTGCTGATCTTGCTGGTAAAGCTTTTGTAGGGCGACCCTGCGGCTGTACGCCCGCACGAAATCCCTTGAAATCTAATCCACAGAACGAGTAATCTTCCTACAACGCAGTCACGGTTCCAGACGAGCTTGTCGCTGATCATCGCCCGAGGTTTCAGCGAAAAATGGTCCCAGAAGGTTCTGATCCCTCTACTCAAGTAGCAAGCGTTATTCGCCCGCTCGAAAGTATTCTGTCCAGTATCGGCGACGGAATAATTGCGACCGACGAGCACGGGCGTGTCACCTTTATTAATCCCGTCGCGCAAGACCTTACCGGCTGGTCTTCCGCAGCCGCGCATGGCGAGTCGCTTGACAATGTCTTCCGCATCGTCAACGAGGACACGCGCCAACCTGTGGACAATCCCGCTCTGCGCGCCATCCGGGAAGGTAAAGTCTTCGGACTAGCTAATCACGCGATCCTGTTAACAAAAGATGGGAGTGAAATACCCATCGACGACAGCGGCTCGCCGATTAAGGACGAGACCGGCGCGGTGATTGGCGCGGTCCTAATCTTCCGTGACATCACCCAACGCCGAAAGGCGGAAAGGGCGCGTGGCCTACTCGCCGCAATTGTCGATTCGTCTGAAGACGCAATTGTGAGTAAGACGCTCGATGGCATCATCGATTCGTGGAACAAGTCGGCAGAGGAGTTATTCGAATACAAGGCTGAAGAGGCGATTGGCCAGCCCGTAACGATCATCATCCCGCCGGATCGATTGCATGAAGAAGAGGAAATCCTCAGACGCTTGCGGCGCGGCGAGCGAATTGAACGGTTAGAGACCGTTCGCATGGCAAAGAGTGGGCGACTAGTCGATGTCCAACTGACCATCTCTCCCATTCGCAATAACGCAGGCGAAGTGATCGGCGCGTCGAAAACTGCGCACGATATCTCCGCGCGAAAGAAACTTGTGGCAGCGCAAGCCGAAGTTATTGAGCGCGAAATGGCGGCGCGAAAAATGGCTGAGCAGGCGAGCCTGGCGAAAGATGAATTTATCGCGCAGATTTCTCATGAACTTCGCACGCCGCTGCAATCAATCCTCGGCTGGACAACGATGTTGCGGGCTGGTCACGTTCCCACCCAGGAGGCGCCGCGCGCACTGGAAACGATCGAACGCAATGCCCGCGTTCAAATTCAACTGATTGATGAGCTGCTTGATATCTCGCGCGCAATCAAGGGTCAAATTCAACTGAAGATCAGGCCGATTGAGATTGGCGAAGTAATCGGCGTGGCGCTCGATTCCATTCGTCCCACCGTGGAAGCAAAATCAATTGAACTCCGAACCCAGATCCACGATCAAAACACAATTCTTGAAGCCGACCCAGGCCGTTTGCAACAGATTCTTTGGAACCTGCTTGCGAACGCGGTTAAGTTCACTCCCAGCGGAGGAACGATAGAACTGTCGCTAACCCGTCTGAACCATCATCTGGAAATTGTACTAAGCGATTCGGGAGTTGGCATCGCCACTGAATTTCTGCCGTCGGTGTTCGATCGTTTCAGCCGCGGGCATGAAGCCACAACACCGGGCCTGGGTCTTGGTTTAGCGATCGTCCGTCATCTAGTCGAGTTGCATGGTGGTACGGTGCAAGCGGAGAGTAAAGGCGAGGGCTCGGGTGCAAGCTTCCGAGTTATGCTGCCGGTCAAGTCGTGAACAGAAGAATCACTCTCATTTGCCGCGGCGTCTTCTCAGATCATCACCATTGATAGCACTCAAGACGGTTAGCCTACGCCAACCAGCCGGGTAACGCAGCGGCCTGCTTGATCCACTTCGCCATCTGCGCCTCGTCAAAATCGTTTTCGTGAATATCGATCCAGCGCGCTTCTGGTTGCGCGCCTCCGGGTGGAACCGGTCGCAGCGACGCGCCTTGGAAGAAAGTCACCTTCACGTAGCGCGTGAAGACGTGGAACGAAAGGAACCAGCCCTGGCCTTCGACGCCATAGAATGGCGAGTTCCACTTCACGGCCTTGCGCACCTTCGGTACGTCGCGTTCGATGAGCGCGTCGAGGCGCTTTCCAATGTCGCGCTTCCAGCCGGGCATCGCAGCGATGTAGGCCTGCACCGGTGCGTTCCCTTCTCCCTTTGCGATTTGCGGATTACCGCCGGAGAGGAGTTTTGCTGGTTTGGATTTGGGTTTCATTTTGAATGTCTCTTACGAATCACCAACCAAATCTTCCAGGCGATGAAAAGGACGGCCTGGCTCAGGATCGCCGCGCCAATCCCGGACGACCGAAATGCGCCTAGCCATAACGCCACGCCAATGATCGCGAAGAGTGCGCCTCGCCACATCCAATATCCCGCGAGGATCATTATCGGAGCGAAGACAAATCGGGTCACCGAAGCGTAGCTTGGAAGATCAGCAAACGGGCTGTAAACGTATCCGAGCATCGGAATTGCCAGAACAAGATGAATCCATCGAAGAATCAAACGCCTGGTAGCATTACTAATCATTCAATCCCTTCCCCCTTAGAATCTGCGGCACAGACTTTTCAACTCGTGCGGCTCGAGTCTTGGCTTGCTTGGGTTGAGAAAAATAAAGCAAGTATCCTCTTTGTCGTCCGGGTGTCAGCGCTTTGAATGCTTTTTTCAGAGCAGGATTCTTCTCGAGTTCTTCTCGAAACTCGTCAGCGATCTTAAATTGCGGTGTCTTCTTGAGAGTAACTTTCGATCCAGCCTTTTCCACGTCAATGGCTTCGCGAATGTAAGCCTTCACGACGGGTTTCAACTTCATTATCTCTCGAACATTCGTGAATCGAATCTGGCGCGCCGCCTGCACGTTTGGCGTCTGCTGAACCAGAATATGTTTCGCATCTTTCAGTAAGGCGCCTTTGAAAAAAAGCAACGCGCAATATTCTTTGAAGCCGTGGATTAAGACGATGTTCTTTTTCTCGAACGTGTAGCAAGGACAACCCCACTTCAATTCTTCGGTCAGTCCGCAATCGAGGACAAGCTGGCGCAGCTTCCCAAATTCTTCCTGCCACTTCCCGTTTTTGTTAAAGAACCAATCGACCTTTGGGTTTGTCCTGTCCACGTGGGATCCCTCTGAATTTTGAGTCTGGGTGGCCGCCGCTTTACAAGTGGAAATTACAAACTGCGACGCATAAATTCAAGAACTGGTCACAGATGCTCGGGCTCTCGCAACACAAAATTAGCAATTTGCGCTACAAAAAGCACGAAGGTCAGGCGTTCTGCTGGCGTCGTTTGCGAAAAATGCGATCAAGAATCCCCGCGCGGCATATTAGACAAAGCGGATCGGCCGGGCGATCAGAGGTGTGAACGACAATTGTGCCGCATATGGGACAACGGGTATCCCGGCTCGTTTGGTTGTCTGGTGAATTCTTTTGGGCGCGCATCGATGACCCCACTTCGCGTTTGTCCGCTAATAATTCAGCGTCGGGTATCGTGAATTAGTGAGAGCAACCATAGTGCCGCAGGCGTGTGTGAACTTTTTCGTTTTGGGTTCCGTAGAATAGTCTCGGATTTTTCGACAACTATCTTTCCTGCGATTTTCGATCGCTAAGAGGACCAATGAAGATGTTTTTCCTCTCATCTGCTAAACCGAGTTCGTACTTTGCTACCGCCGCTACGCTCTTCATCATTCTGTTTGCCGTAAGTACTAGTCAGGCACAGAGCCTCGGCGGAGTGAATTCCACCGGCACCGAAGGAAACGAATAAATTCGTGGAACGATTCACTTTCCGGCCGGCCACAAGCCCGGTTATCAACCGGTCGTGAAACTCGAAAGCAACAGCTCGACCGAATTGACGGCGCTGGCGAATCCCGACGGCAAGTTCAGCTTCACCCGGCTGCGACCTGATTCCTACACGATTGTTGTTAAGGGCGGCGACGAATTCGCCGATGCGCGCGAGACGGTCGCCATTGGCAATTCCGGTCCAGTGCCCGCACAGGGGAACCCTTTCGATTACGCGCACCCGCTGGTTTATGAGGTGCAAATTTATCTTCAACCAAAACGCCTCACCGAGCGGGCCGCGGCGACCAACGCGGCGCTCGCAAAGGTTCCGCAACCAGCGCGAGATCTCTTTAAACAGGCGACCGACTCAGCCAGCGCGGGTCAGACGGCAAGAGCCATCGATCAACTCAAGCGCGCAATCGCGCAAGCTCCGAATTTTGAATTGGCCTACAGTGAAATCGGCGTGCAGTACCTGAAGCTCGGACAGGCGGCGAAGGCGGCGGAAGCTCTGCAACAGGCGGTGAAACTTGCGCCGGATGATTCCGAGGCGCGCCTGAACTACGGAATTGCCCTGGTGAATCTGAAGAGGTCTAGCGAGGCTGAGCAGCAACTTCGGCAAGCGATTCAGAAGGAGGCCTCGTCGTCAACCGCGCATTACTATCTCGGCCTGGCCTTGATGAATCAGAAACAGTTCGCAGAGGCTGAGGCCGAATTCAAAATCTCGATCACCAACAGCAACGATGGGATAGCGGCCGCGCACAAGTATCTCGGCGGCATCTACTGGCACAATCAGCAGAACGCCCGCGCTGCCGATGAATTGGAAAAGTATTTGAAGCTCGATCCGCAGGCAGCAGATGCCGCGAAGATTCGCGGCACCATAAAAGAGTTGCGCGCGAGCAAGTAAGCCAAACCATTCCTAACTTTCAATACTTGTAACGGCTCCCCTGACAATGGCGACGCGGGCACGAATGCCCGCGCTCCGACATGACACGTGTGGAACTTGAAATGCTTCTAATCTGATTGCCGTGCAGAAGACCAAGCAGAACACGCCATGGTGGCTCGAAGAAGGCACGGAAATCTGTCCGGCATGCAGTCACGCGTATGTAATCCATACGGAGTACCGCTGCGGCGCGTGCGATGGTCCGCTTTGCGGTTTCTGCGTCGAGGAAACATTTGAGACGGAGATCATCTGTCGCGGGTGTGCGGCGGAAGAGAGTTGATATGGCAGCACGAGCAATCTGGAAAGGCGACCTAAAGATCGATTCGACGAAAGTCCCGGTGAAACTTTATTCAGCGGTGCAGGATCAGACTGTCCGGTTCCACATCCTCGACGAAAAATCCAAAACACGCGTGAAACAGCACATGGTGAACGCGGAAACCGGAGAGGAAGTCCCGCGCGAGGATATTCAAAAAGGCTTCGAGGTTGAACCGGGGACTTTTGTGATTCTCGAGGAATCGGAACTGGAAGAACTCGAGCCGGAGGCTTCGCGCGAAATCGAGATTACGCAATTCGTTGCGCCCGAAAAAATTCCACCGGAGTACTAGGACCGGCCTTACTACCTCGGCCCCGACGGTGATCAGGCAGCGTATTTCGCGCTCGCCGAAGCTCTGGAGAACAAGGAGAAAGAAGGCGTAGTTCGCTGGGTGATGCGCAAACATCCTTACGTCGGCGCACTTGCCGCCGAAGATGGCCACCTGGTGCTCTTCACTTTGCGAAACGCGGAAGAAGTTTTGTCGGCGAAGGATTTGCCGAAACCAGTCGGACGTGCGCCCGATAAAAAGGAATTGAATATGGCCACGCAACTGGTCGAATTGCTGAAGGGTGAATTCAACCCGAAGGATTACAAAGACGAATATCGCGAACGCGTCATGGAGTTTGTCGAGAAGAAGGCCAAGGGTCACAAACCAAAACTGCATCTGGTGAAGAGCAAGAAGAGGACGACTGCGTTGGATAACGTTCTGTCAAAGAGCATCGAGGCCTTGAAGAAACAGAGGCAGGCAGCGTAGTAGCGCAAATTGTCAATTTGCGCGGTAATGAAAATGGCGCGAAAGAAATCTACAAAACGATCACGATCCGAGAACGGTGCCGACTCCGGCCGCGCGGCCCGTCCGTTCTGGTCGGGCACGTTGACGTTCGGCCTGGTAAGTGTGCCGGTCGATTTGTATCCCGGCAATCGCAACAATCGCGCGTCGCTGCGCATGCTGGGGCCGAAGGGCGAACTGCTGTCGCGACGTTACTTTTCAGAAAAGACCGGGCGTGATCTCGATGACGACCAAATGATTCGCGGTTACGAGATTGAGAAAGGCAAGTTTGTAGTTGTCACCGACGAGGAACTGGAACGGCTCGCGCCCGAACAAAGCCGCGATATCGATCTGCGACGGTTCGTGCCGCTCGAAGACATTCCGCCGCTCTATTTCGATCGATCTTATTTTCTCGCACCAAGCGAAGGCTCCGAGAAAGCTTACCAGCTCTTGTCGCGCACGATGGTGAAAGAGAAGTTGGCCGGCGTCGCCACGTTCGTGATGCGCGGGAAGCAATATCTGGTGGCGATTTTTCCGGAAAACGAAATTCTGCGGGCTGAAACGATGCGCTTCCCTGACGAAATTCGCTCGCCGAAGGAGGTTGGCCTGCCCGAGGAGAAGAAAGTTCCGGCCGCGACGGTCAAGAAATTCGAAAGGCTGATCGCAAAGCATTCGGACAAGAAGCTCGACCTGAAGGAATTGAAAGACGAACAGACCCAGAAACTTTTGAAGCTGGTTGAGAAGAAACGGAAGCAGCACAAGGATGTCGTCGAAGTCGAAGTCCCCGCAGAAGAGCGCGGCCAGGTGATCGATTTGATGGCGGCGTTGAAGAAGAGTCTCGCCGGCAAGCGCAAAGCAGCTTAATCCTCGCGCTAAGAGCAATCAGATTTCCATCAGGTCGCGTCCCACGACGATGCGACCCAAGAAATATTTCCGCACGCCCTCTGTCCATTGCTCGTCAGTAATGCTCGGATCGTCGCCAGGCACAAAGTGAGTCAGCACGAGTGTCTTTACGCCTACCGCCGCGGCGATGCGGCCGACGTCTTCAGTCGGGGTGTGAGCAGCCAGCAGATGCTGACGCAGGCGCTTCGCATCCGGGTTCTGCTGAATCAATTTTTCAATTGCAGGCAAGTACATCGCTTCGTGCACGAGCACGTCCGCGCCTTTGGCAAACTCTGCCAGCTCTGGCGCATAGGCAGTATCACCTGAAATCACTATCGAACGATCCTTGGCGTCGAAGCGATAAGCGTAGCTTTGCGTGATTGGTGGATGGCGAACGCGCAAACTTGTTGTCTTCACGTCCTCGTTCTGCATCACGAGGCCCGCCCGATCGAATTCATGAACTGCGATCAATTTGCGCGGGTCGCTCACTCCCTCATCGACTATTCGCGTTTCGATGTCAAACTTCTGATATTCGAAGAAAACATTCGTCAGCTTCTTCAAACCAACCGGGCCGTAAGCATCGATCTTATTTGACTTCGAAGATTGCCACACGTTGTAAAGAAGTGGCCCGTATTCCAGATTGTGATCCGACTGGTGGTGCGTCATTAAGATGTAACGTAGTCGATTTAGCGCCACGCCGGCCTGAATTAGCTGCCGCGAGACTCCGTAGCCACAGTCAATCAAATACGGAACGTCATTGATAAGAATCAACGTCGCGGGATTGTTGCGATTGGTTTGAGTCGTAAGCGTCGGGCCGCCTTTGGTCCCGAGCAGTATCAGACGTGTTGGTTTCTTTTCTTGACCGAGAGTGATTCGGCTTAATGTAAGGTGAGCAGCGGTGGTCGTCGTGCCGATCAGAAATTGTCTGCGAGTGATCATTGTACGCGCCACAATCTCACTGGCGCTGTTTGAGCGCTTTCCATTGCCAGGGCGGATCGAACTGCTTCCGCCAACCATAAGCGCAAGACGGCCCGCCGTCGCTTCCCGTTCCTGGGATTTCACCGACGAGGAGTGAACCGGAATTGATCAATTCCGCAGCAAGGCAGCTCAAAGGAACTTTCAAACGACGACTCCACGGTGTGTTTGTTTGTCCCGCGTACGTCCCGATGTCGATGTAAACGTAACGATCGCCACGCGCGCCCTGGACGTGAGGGCCGAAGAAATCGAGCACGCCATCTTTCGCGGTTCTTACTGTGACTGAGAAATCGAATTTCAGATCTTTGTTGGCAGATGATCGCTGCTTCTGAACGGTTTCGTATTTGCTGCCGCCGCCTTTTTGAAGAGCGAAATCAACGCCCGGCGTTGGCTTCTTCAAAATTATGCGCAGGCTAATCTCCATTGGCTTTCTCTAGCTCTTCAACGACCCGAAGATCAAACCAAGAACCAACAGCACCAATAGGATCGTCGCGACAAACAAAACGATCTTCACGATACTGTACGGGCGCTCCCCTTGAATCTCTGCGGTGCGGCCGTTGACCACAATTTGATAGACCTTTTGATTGAATCGATAAGCTCCGGCATAGACCGGCAGCAGGAGATGCTTGAAAGTAATCGCGTCGTAATGCGTGGCGATGTTGTGGATTCTCTGCTCGTCGCCGCCGATGTCGCTGCGGACATCGCCTTCGATCGCACGCGCGGCGATCTGCTTCACGCGCTCGAACCCGTTCGGCAAGTCAACCTGATAGCGCTGCGCTTTGTAGCCGGAAAGAAAGGCCGGATCATAAGGCTTCAATTCGTGCAAATCCCATGGCTCGAGCGCTTCCAAACGGTTCTGCGGCAGCGACGTCGTCGCCGGCACCAAGACATCATCGAACCAGCGCGTGACCGTTCCCGATGCAGCAGTCCA
>JAJPKD010000014.1 GCA_021323895.1 Acidobacteriota bacterium
GCTCGGCGTGGGCAAGTCTGGAATTATCGCCCAGAAAATCGCAGCAACGATGACGAGTAGCGGCAGTGCGGCTATTCATCTGCATCCGTCCGATGCGTTGCACGGAGGCCTGGGCATCGTCAACGCAGGCGACGTCGTCATCATGCTGAGCAACAGCGGTGAAACTGACGAACTGCTGGAGCTGCTCCCTTACATCAAGCGCCGCAACGTCCCGCTGGTAGCGATCGTCGGGAACGTGAAATCGACAATCGCGCAGAAATCTGATGCGGTAATCGATGCTTCGGTCGATCAGGAAGCATGTCCATTGAATCTCGCGCCGACGACCAGCACGACGGTCGCCCTGGCGATTGGCGATGCGCTGGCGATGGCCATGATGAGCGCGAAAGGGTTGACGGAGGAAGACTTTGCTTCGAATCATCCAGCGGGACAGCTTGGCAAGCGTCTGACTTTGCGTGTCGGCGACTTGATGCACAGCGGTGACAAGAATCCGACGATTGCGAGCGACGCTTCGTGGATGGATATCGTGGCTTCGATTAGTCAGTTTGGCTTGGGAGCTGTGAATGTTATCGACGGGGAAGGAAAGCTCGCCGGCATCATCACGGACGGAGATGTGCGCCGATCGCTGCAACGCATGGGGCCTCGCGATCTCGAATGGGCGAATCTAAAGTGCGATGACTTGATGACGCGGAATCCGGTCGTTGCCAATCCGGAGATGCTGGCGTTTGACGCGCTGCATTTGATGGAAGATCGTCCGTCGCAAATAAACGTGCTGCCGGTCGTGGACCAAAACAATTTCTGTGTAGGCTTGATTCGATTGCACGATATTGTGCGCAGCGGGTTGTAGCCTCGGTAGTCTCTCCTCAAAAAAATTCGGGGAAATATTTTATGAAGCTAAGATTCACGCACCTGATTATTATCGGCTTGCTTTGCTGTGCAACAGCGTCTGCTCAGGAATCCGCTACGCGTGGCCGCCGCGCGACCAATGCGCCAACGGGCGAAGCGACGATCACGGTCAGCGAACAATTTCTGAATTCATTTCTCACGGCAATTTTCGAAAACTTGAATGAACCGTCGATGCCCTTGACGGTCGGCGGCGCAAAGTCCGGCCCGGCCTGCGCCAGCGAAATTCGTCTGAAGCGCGAGGCCGCCGGCGTTCGCACCGCGGTCCATTTTGAGAATGGACGCATTACCGGTCCGCTGGCTTTTGCGGGCGCATACAATTCTGGTTTGATGGGCTGTATTGAATTTTCTGGTTGGGCCGACGCCGAAGTCGTTCTGGATTTCGACAAGCCCCGGCAGGCGCTGGTCGCGCGATTCCGCCTGCGCGATATTCATCTGAATAACACGCCCGCGGTTCTAAATGGACCGCTGCTCAGCATGGTCCAGTCCACCATTGATCAGAAATACAATCCGGTTGAGTTGTTTACGCTCGAAAAACTTTCGACACGCGTGGACATTCAGCCGGCGGGTGGGGCGCTGCAACTCCGCGCGCGCGAAATTCGTCCGGAAATCACGCCGTCCGCGTTGACGCTGCACATCATTTACGAGTTCACGCGCGGTTAGGACTCTGATAGAATCCGCACTCTTCGAAGACTATCCGTAATTCTGGAGGTTCCCCATGCGCAAGTTTCGTCTCGTGCTCGCGAGCGCTTTCATCTGCGCCTTCGCTTCGTTGCAGTTTGCCCAAACGCCTACCGCTCCGCGCTACCTGACACCGCCCAAGGAAGTGGTCGATGCGTTCGATGCGCCGCCGCTGCCGGCAGCGATTCTCAGCCCTTCGAAACAAGTCATCGCACTGACGTATCGCCGGGCGTATCCGACGATTGCGGAACTTTCGCAACCGATGCTGCGGCTCGCAGGTGCGCGCGTAAATCCCAAGACTAATGGCCCACAGCGCACGGCTAATATTTACGGAATCACTTTGAAGAAAATTTCCGACGGTACGGAAACGAAGGTGATGGTGCCGCCACAAGCGAATCTGTCGAACATTCATTTCTCGCCGGACGGTGCGCATCTTTCGTTTCTAAACACGAAGGCAACCGGAATTGAGTTGTGGGTTGCCGATGTGGTAAACGGCCGCGCGCGTTTGATCAGCGGAACCGATCGATTGAATTCAACGGCCGGCGATCCGTGCGATTGGCTGCGCGATAACAAGACTTTAATTTGCCAGTTTGTGCCGGCTGGTCGTGGTCCCGCGCCCGCCGAACCAACTGTGCCGCCTGGTGCAAACATTCAGGAGAACATCGGGAAGGCGGCGCCCGCGGCGACCTACGAGGACATGCTGAAGACGGCGCACGATGACGATCTGTTCGAGTACTACTTCACGAGCCAGATCGCCGCGGTTGATGCGACAACTGGACGAAAAACTCTGATCGGAAAGCCGGCGATCTTCGATAGCGTCACTCCTTCGCCCAGCGGCGACTATTTGCTGGTGACGAAAATCAAGCGGCCGTTCTCGCATTTGATTCCGCTGAACGGATTTCCGAACGACGTCGAAGTGTGGACGCGCGCCGGCCAACTCGCGAAGAAGATCGCGGACATTCCGTCGCGCGAAGGCGTGCCGCTGACCGGCGTGCAAACCGCGCCGCGCGGCATTCATTGGCGGCAGGATCAGCCCGCGACCGTAGTCTGGGCCGAAGCGCTCGATGGCGGCGATCTGAAAAACAAAGTTCCGTTCCGTGACCGAGTGATGTCCATCGCTGCGCCGTTCACTTCTGACCCGGCTGAGTTCGCCAAAACTGAATGGCGCTACGCCAATGTTTCGTTTACTGAGAAAGGCGTCGCGCTTTTGACTGAAAGCGATCGTGCGACGCGGCACGTGCGTACCTGGGTGATTGCCAGCGAACCGCGCAAGCTCTGGGATCGTCGTCAGGATGCGGCGTACGAGAATCCCGGCACGCCCGTGATTCGTCGCGATAGCGGCGCCGGCGGATTCGGTGGCGGCTTTGGTGGCGGAGGCGGAGCGGGCGCGATCATGCAGAGCGGCGATTACATTTTTCTCACCGGTCAGGGCTCTTCGCCGGAGGGCGATCGTCCTTTCATCGATCGCTTGAATCTGAGAACGTTTGAAACTACGCGACTCTTTCGCAGCGACGCGAAAGCTTACGAGACGGTGATTGCGCCGCTTGATGACGAAGGAAAAACGATCCTCACGCGGTATGAAACTCCAAACGATCCGCCGAATTACTACGTCCGCGACCTGACGAGCAGCTCGCGCAAAGCTGTAACTGATTTCAAAGATCCGCAGCCGCAGCTTCGTGGCGTCACGCATCAATTCATCACTTATCAACGCAAGGACGGTGTGAAGTTGAATGCAACGCTCTATCTGCCGCCGGGTTACAAACCGGGCACGCGTCTGCCGGTGATCATGTGGGCTTATCCACGCGAGTGCGGCGACGCCGATTCAGCCAGTCAAATCACCGGCTCGCCAAATCGTTTCACGATCGTCAGCGGTTATTCGCACATGTTCCTGCTGCTGTCTGGTTACGCGGTTCTCGACAATCCCACTATGCCGATTGTCGGGGGTGGTGAAACCGCCAACGATACTTACGTCGAGCAACTTGTTTCCAGCGCGCAGGCAGCGATCGACAAAGTCGTCGAAATGGGTGTCGGCGATCGCGATCGCATCGGCGTCGGTGGGCACAGCTACGGAGCATTCATGACCAGAACCTGTTGGCGCATTCGCGTCTGTTCCGCGCGGGGTTTGCTGAGAGCGGCGCTTACAATCGCTCGCTCACGCCGTTTGGTTTTCAGAACGAGCGCCGCACGTTCTGGGAAGTTCCGGAACTTTATGCGCGGATGTCGCCGTTCTGGTACGCGAAGGACGTCAAGGATCCGATTCTCTTAATGCACGGCGAGGCTGACGACAACTCGGGAACTTTCCCAATTCAGTCAGAGCGATTTTACATGGCTCTGAAAGGTCAGGGCGCGACGGTTCGCTACGTCACGCTGCCTTTCGAAGCGCACGGTTATGCGGGGAGGGAAACGCTGCTCCATGTTTTGGCGGAACGAATCAATTGGTTTGATAAGTACGTGAAGAACGCGAGGCCGCGAACAACAGAGAAAACGGCGCAGAATTAGATTCATCTGTCGTCCGATACGCGTCACTTAATGGCCGCAAGTAATGAGGGCGACCAAGTCGTAAGCTGCTCGCCATTCTTGCGATTGTATTCAACGACGGCGCGATTGTAGGTGGCCAGCAGTTTCCTTTGATCGCAGATGCATTCGATCAGCTTGGCTCGTCCGTAAGTCTTTTCGATTACCACGGACATTTTCCAACCGACGGTGTACCAAGGTCCCTGAACTCCGAAAAAGCCAGACGCCGTGCTTTGTATTTGTTCTTCGCTCAGTTTGCCCGCCAGGGTGTCGTTGAAGAAGCTCTCAACTTTCTTCAAATCAACATTGAAATTTGCCATGTCTCGATCCCAGCGAGCCCGTTCTTCCGCGCCGCTGACCGCATGCGGATGAATGTCGGGCCCTCCAGCGGCAGCTAACATAGCGAAGCCTTCACCGAATGCGCCGATTAGTTGGATGACGGTTTGTGTTGGTTTCGGCAATTTGGAATTCTCTGCGGATGTCTGCGCTGCAGGACAACTGCTTCCGTACCCGATGTGATGAAGTTCATGGGCGAGCGTGTTCTCGAATTTCTCGCGGCTAACCTTCGGGTCGAGGTAGAGAAAGATTGCGGGATCGCTTCTCACTTCAAAGACAAAACTATTTTCGCGCGGCTTGATTACGGGATAAATCTTCGCTGTGATATGCGCGTCCCCCGGCAGATAAGCCAACGCGAGTTGCGCCGATCGGCTGATGTCTGCGCGTCGCCATGCTTCCAACGTGTTTCTCAGATCCTGAAACTTGTCAGCCAACTGATCCGATAATACGAAGGTTTTGAAATCCGCATCTTCAAACGCGCGTTTCATCGAAGCCTCGCGATTCTTCAGCCGCACGTAACCTTCGCTGAGAAACAATCGTTGCCAATCTGCTTCCGTAATCGTTTGATTTGCGTTCTTCTTTGTCAGAATCGCCAGGACGGCTTCAGCTTCATCAGTTACTAACCGCACGTTGACTCGCGATTGCAGCTTAGCCTGTCCGACACAAGGTTGAGCAATAGAGAAAATCGCGAGAATCAAGAGAGCGCTCAGACGCATTTGCGAAAGTGACACCTCGTTCATTGGCAGTCTTACCCGTACGAGTAAGTGATGATTGGAAGAGTAAAGTTGCAACCTCGATTAGTAAGTTGGCGTGCGGCTGGGCGGCGTGACGGTGAGGCGGGTGCGCATACGCTGCTGCCAATGACTGCCCGCCGCTTCCAAATCTTCGAGCTGCTTCATGACGTCGGTCAGCGTTTCGCCGCCGAACTGCCGCATCTTCAGATAAAGCAGCGCGGTCGCGATTGAAAGCAGCGGCAGAATAAAAAGATTGATCAAGCCGGACGCCTGGGATGCGACTTTGAATTTCAGCCCGTGTTTCTCGACATGCGTCGCTCCGGAAATTGCGCCGATAATCGATCCGACGATCATAGGCACGAGAACCTGAACGCACATGACGATGATGATCGTTCGCCATGACCTCGCTGCCAACGAACGCGCGCGCTGCCGCGCCGGCTTCTTTTCCAAGCCTTCCATCAACACCACCGGCGCCCAAAGCAGATAGCGCACGGTCATGATCATTCCGGGGATGATAAACAAGATCCATCCCAGCATCACCCGAAGGCTGACGCCGATTCCGGTTCTTAGAAATGGTTTCAAGCGCCGGCGCAAAATGCCGAAGGCCTGGCGCAGTCTCACTGGTTTCATCGGCGCGACCGCCAGTTGAGTCACGATAATCGCGGTTACACCGGATATAGTTGACGCCGTCAGGAACTGCGCGACCATGGTCAACAAAGCGAGCGGCACGGCGATCGCGACGGTCCCGACTTTGGTTAGATACGGCTCGCCGATGCGCAATCCGATGAGCATTGCCGTAACGATGAATACAGGAATGTGCGCCAACAGGGATAGCTTGAAAAATTCTGGAAATACTCGCTGTAAAGAGCAAACGCGCGACGATAAAGCGCCCCGATCCCATCCGCATTCGCGCGCATCGAATTAGCAAGCGCCATCGCGGTCTGCGGGCGCGCAGCCGGATCTTTTTCCAGCGCGGACATGACCACGCGTGAAACGCGCTTCGGCAGTTTCTTGTTCAACTCACGAACCGGCGTTGGTTGGATTTCTTTGTGCGCGGTAATGACCGAAGTCGTTTCGCCGGTGAAAGGCGGCGCGCCGGTCAACATTTGGTAAGCGATGATGCCGAGGCTGTAGATGTCCGACCGCGCGTCCAAGTGTTCGCCGCGACATTGCTCAGGAGACATGTACAGCGGCGTACCCAGAATCGACCCGACCCGTGTCAATCCAGTTGCGGCCGCGGTTGAGTTGGGTGCAATGGTCGAAGCAACTCCCGCGACGGTCTGCCGCGCTTCAGAAAAGTAGCGGGTATCCTGGTTGCGGTCCTCCATCAATCGCGTCGCACGTCCATCGTCTTGCGGAGACTCTTGCTGAATTAGCGTCGCAGCTTCGAGATCACCCTGCCTCGCAGGCGAGACGATCGAAGCAACATCAGCGGCCGTGGCGGCGCGCGATGCGGGAATCAGTGTGGCTGCTTCTTCGATTGCGGAAATTGATCGAGGAAGAAGTTCAGCTTCAGGAGTTGTCGCTTCCGCCAGCTTCGCAATTCCAAAGTCGAGCACCTTCACGCGATAACCGCCGAGGCCATTTGGCTCGAGCCAAATGTTGTCGGGCTTCAAATCGCGATGGACAATGCCCTGCTGATGCGCTTCGTGAACCGCGGAACAAACCTGTTCGAGAATATCGACGACCCAATAAAGCGGCAGCCGATTCTCTTCAGCCAGCACGTCGCTCAACGTGCAGCCGTCAAGGTATTCCATGACGAGATAGGCGACTCGATCGGCGCCGTTTCCGGAAAACCCAAAATCTGTCACATCGACAACGTTCGGATGGCGCAGGCGGCCCGCGGCGCGCGCTTCGCGCTTGAAGCGCTCAACGAACTCTTCGTTGCGCATGAACTGCGGCGCGATCAGTTTCAGCGCCACGTAACGCTCCGTGCCGAGGTGGGTCGCGAGATAGACCGCGCCCATGCCGCCTTTACCGAGCAACCGCTCGAGGCGGTATTTCTCGTCAAGGACCTGGCCTACGTATTGTTCGAGTTTGGTCATGCGATGTGGCGCAAATTGTTAATTTGCGTCGCAAGCTGACAGCTTGCGTTCCTTTAATCCCAATATGGCTCGCGCCAGTGACGCTTGCGCAGTTGCTGGTCGTTCCAAAATCCCTTCAGCAATTCAATACGGGCGAAATCAGTATCAGGTTTCGTGACGACCGTGACCACATCATAACGGTAGGGCGCATCCATCAGCCCGAACATCTTGCGATAGCCACGCGCCGCGCGCGCAATTTGGCGCCGCTTGCGCAAATCGACGTTCGCCTGTGGCGGCGCGAAATCGTCTGACGCGCGGGTCTTGACCTCGATGAAGCAGAGGGTCGCTTCGTCGTACGCGACGATATCGATCTCCGCACTCACGACGACATCGCGCGTGTTGCGGCCGATCGGCAAACTGAAATTCGCGGCCACGATGCGATACCCCGCGCGTTCGAGATGTTCGAGCGCGAGAGCTTCGCCACGTTCGCCCAAAGCAAAATGCCGGGCGCGTACCGCCGTCGGTTGGACCCTCGATTCGCGCATTCGGCAACGCTATTCGCTTGATTCCGATTCCTTCCTGATAACTTTCTTTCCCTCAGTTGTGGGCGCAGCCGCCACGGTCTTGCTCTTCTTCGGTCGTCGCTTGCCGAACGTGCCTCGCCAAATCTTTCCACGTCGTGAACGCTGATCACCCTTTCCCATTACATGCTCCTCGTCATCATTCTGTTTAGAGTTGGCATTTCTGCCGACGCTTTCTAGCTGGACAAGTCCGGCTTCTAAACCGGACTCCGTAATCTAGTTCGGCGGAAAGCCTTCGTTGAGCTTCTCGTAGGAATTTCCCACGCGCCGGTAATAACCTGGCCCGTCGGGTCCCGTCGAGTTGTAATCGCTGTACGAAGCTTCCCAGTGCTCGCCCGTCGAAGGCGAATACACATTCTGAAATCCCATCGTGGCTTCCTGCCGTTTGATCGAAAGCTCTTCATCGATCTTATCCTTCGAGCTGCCTTGCGGCCGGCGCGTGCTGCTCTTCTGCGCGGGGAACAAGTGCTTGGTGCAGCGAATGGACGCCGCCACGTCATACACGACGTTCTTGTTCTCTTCCCATTTCGAGGCGTCGGTACCGCCCATGTGATACGCGACAATGTAGGAAGAGGGATCACCCGTCTCGAAGGTTTGATAAAGCACGAAACCGCGCGTCGGCCGGCCGCGCAAAGTCGCGCGCCAGTAACGCAGCGTGTAGCCTTCGACAGACTGCGATTTTTCATCGAGCGTGAAGCCACTACCGCCGCTGGCTTCGATCATCGCTTGCAGAAAGCGCTCGGGCGTGCCGGTGCCATAGTAATCGGCGCCAAACATTTCCGTGCGCGGCGCTGCGACAATTCCGTACGAGGCGGACATCGATTGATCCCGCGACGCGAGATCGACGCCAATGCCGACGCGCTGCTCGTTTCCGATGATGGTCCAATCTTCGGGCGCGAAGGCTGTGCAACTGCTCCAGGTTTTGTTGACAGTCTTGATTCCGTGTTCGTCAACCATCTTCACATCGCCGCGTCCGAGGTAACCCGGACGGCGCGGGCCTCTTGGTCCCGACGGCGTTTGGTTGTAATAGACGACGGCGGCCAGCGCAATGATCACCACGGCACACAACAAGCCTAAGCCACCGCAGCCAATAAGAATCCACGGCAAGTAATTCGTTTGAGCCGATGTCGGCGGCGGGACTTGGGGTGGAGGAGTTGCCATAGCTGTCTGGCCATTCAGGCTATTTCTTCAACAGTTCGAGCACCGCGGTGGTCATAGCTTTGACGCCGGTGCGCAGAGTTGGTTCCGGCAGCGGCTCGAACAAACTCGAGTGCAGGGAAGGCAAAGGTTTGCCGGACTTAGCACTGGCTTCAACTTTCGCCGGTTCAACCGCACCGAGCCAAAACATGAACGCTGGGATTTGATGGTCCAAGCTCAACCGGCCGAAGTCTTCGCTGACCATCAACGGTTGGGCCTTGATGACGTTATCACTACCCAGCGCCTTGGCCATCGCGCCGGCGATGCGCTCAGTCAATTGCGGATCGTTGTAAGTCGCGGGGCCGGTTTCATTCTCGATCACTTTCATGATGGGCGCGCGCTCCGGCGGCACGCCGGCAGCCAACGCCACGCCATTCGCGATTCGTTGAATCGACGCGAGCATGCGCTGGCGCACTTCTTCTTTATAGGTGCGCACCGTGAGATTCAGTGTGACTTCATCCGGAATCACGTTGCGCTTTGTGCCGCCATGAATTGCGCCGACGCTGACGACTGCCGGATCGAGCGGTGAGTTCTCGCGACTTACGATCGTCTGTAGTGCGAGGATAACTTCCGCGGCCATGACGACCGGATCCTTTGTCGATTCCGGTCGGGCGCCATGTCCGCCGAGACCGCGAATGATCAAATCGACCGAAGTGCCGCTGGCCATTGCATAGCCGGGAAAGTAAGTGATCTTGCCGGCGGCCACATCGGCGCTGTCATGCAGAGCCAGCAGAAAATTCGGTTTCGGAAAACGATCGTAGAGACCGTCGGCGAGCATCGCCTTCGCGCCGTCGATAGTTTCTTCGGCGGGCTGACCGATGAAAACCAGAGTGCCGCGCCATTGATCCTTCATCTGCGCGAGCATCTTGGCCGTGCCCAGCCAACTGGTCATGTGAATGTCATGACCGCACGCGTGCATCACGCCGGTTTCCTGGCCGGCATCGTTCTTGGTCTTAACTGTGCTCGCGTACGGCACTCCCGTTTTCTCTTCGACGGGCAGCGCGTCGAGTTCGGTGCGCACCCAAACGACCGGGCCATCGCCGTTCTTCATCACCGCGATGACGCCATAGCCTTTCCAATTAGGCTGATCGTACTTGCCAATGTGATCCGTGACGGTGTAACCAAGCGCGCGAAGTTGTTCCGCAACAAACGCTGAAGTCTTAGCCTCATAATGCGAAAGTTCCGGCGCGCCGTGCAGCATCTTGTAAGTTGAAACAAGCTGCGCGATCTCTCTGTCGATCATTGCGTCGAGGGATTGCTGGCCAAAGGCTGGGGCAGCAAAGAGAGTGGTGACGAGAAGGGCAGTACAAATCAGAGTTTTCATCATTAGTTTCAAACCTAGAGCGGATTTTCGCCGTCAAGATACTCCACTGAATCGATGACGACAAGCGAGAGCGTTAGCGCGTAGCACAGACTTCAGTCTGTGACTCTCTTAGCCAATCAGAAGCTCAAGTCCGCGCCAGTCAAACTGCCGGAAAATCCGGCGACAACTCTGTAGCGCCCAGGCGTGGAGCGGCGAGCAACAATCCAATAATCGTTTTCGCGTCTTCGATTTCGCCCTCGCTAATCATCTGAAGCGCGCGATCGATGGGTACCCGCACGATTTCGATGAACTCATCATCCTCAAGGCGCTGCGTAGTCTCGGTAAGGTCGGTCGCGAGATACAACCACATCTTCTCTTCGCAGAATCCCGGCGAGACAAAAAACTCAGAAAGCTTTTCGAGTCGTCCGGCGCGCACGCCCAGCTCTTCTTCCAACTCGCGCGCAGCGCCGTCCTCGGGACGTTCCTGATCGTTCAGAGTCCCAGCAGGCAACTCCAAGAGATACTTCACGGCGGGATGACGATACTGCCGCACGAGCGCAATCGTGCCGTCATCGAAGGCCGGCAGGATCACGGCGCTGCCCGGATGATGAACGACTTCGCGAATGTAGGTCTGGCCGTCCTCGCGGACCGTATCAACGGTCACGTCAAACACGCGGCCTTCGAAGATCTTTTTCGAATCGATGAATTCAGGTGTGTCAGACATTCGGGTAACGCAAATTGTTAATTTGCGCAGTAAGTCTAGTGCGGCGCTTTGGTGTGAGCAACCTGAACCGTCTGCCGTTGAAGAATCTCCTGAGCAGCGCCAACCAAATAGAGCGATCCGGTGATTAGAATTAACCCTCCGGTTGGAGTGATATCGCGCGCGATTTGTAGGGCGTCAGCTACCGACGCCGCTTCCCAGATCTTCGATCGATCGAAATCTAGAGGCGTAACCTTCTGCAAATCTGCGATTGACGCGGCGCGGGGATTGTCGATTTCCGTCAGCATCAACTGATCAGCTTTCGGAAAGAGAATCGCTCCCATTTCCGACAAGCGTTTATCGCGCATCGCCCCAAAGATCATGGTGATCGGCCGCGGGACGAATTCATCAAGATAGTTTCGCAGCGCTCGCGCTGACGCGGGATTGTGCGCCCCATCAAAGAGAATTGGCGGAGTCGTCTCCCAAAACTCCAACCTGCCCGGATGCTTTGCGTTCCCGAGGCCTTTGCGGATCGCTTCGCGCGAGATGGAAAATCCGCGGTCGTCTAACGCTTCGGCCAAAGCGACGGCAGTCGCCGCATTAACAATCTGATGGCGGCCGCGCAATCCGAGAATCAGATTATCGACTGAGGCCGGATCGACGAGGCGCGGCTTCACGCTAAGGGCTGCGCAGCGACGAGTGATTACATCGAGAACAACCGGCTCTTGCGGGGCGACGATGGCTGTCACTCCGGGACGAATAATCGCGGCTTTCTCTGCGGCGATCGCCGCAAGTGTGTGGCCGAGATACTCTTCGTGATCCATTGCGATTTGGGTAATCGCCACAATGTCTGCCCCCGCCGCTGTAGTTGAATCCAACCTTCCGCCCAAACCTGTTTCCAGAATTGCCAGCTCAACTTTCGCGTCGCGAAACGCCAGCAGTGCAATCGCCGTCATATGCTCAAAGAAAGTCGGTAGCGTTTCTAACTTGCCCGCGTTAACCAGGCGTTCAGCAGTATTCCTGACTTCGGTTGTGAAGCGCGCGAACTCGGTTTCTGAAATCGGCTTGCCGTCGATCTTGATTCTTTCGGTAATCGAAACTAGGTGTGGTGAAGTGAAGAGTCCCGTGCGAATTCCGGTGGCGCGACAGATTGATTCCAGAAATGCTGCGGTCGAGCCTTTGCCGTTCGTGCCCGCAATTTGGACAGCGGGAAAATCTTGATGCGGATTGCCGAGGGCGCTGAGGAGAGTTTCAGTGTTCGCGAGACCTAGTTTGATCGTGAGCGTCTCGTGACCGAGGGACAGCAGGTAGGAAAGCGCCTCGTCGAAAGTCATGGTCCATAAACTAGCCGGATCGTGTCAGCAGCCCGCGCGTAAGCAAGGGCGCGTTTACCGATCGTCGCCCTCCCTTACGGTCGGGCTTCTGACTCTTAGAATCTTCGGAAATCTGCGGATTACTTGCTCGCCACCTGAAACTTCAAACTTGAAACCTGAGACTTCTCATTGATGTCAGGGTTCATCATGAAATCAAGCGACTTGATTAGAAACTCACGCATCTGACGGCGGTCCACGATCGCGTCGATCATGCCGTGATCCAAGAGAAATTCCGAACGCTGAAAGTCTTTGGGCAGCTTTTGGCGAATCGTCTGCTCGATCACGCGCGGGCCGGCGAATCCAATCAGCGCTTTGGGCTCGGCAATTATCATATCGCCGAGCATCGCAAAGCTCGCCGTCACACCACCCGTCGTCGGATCGGTCAGCACCGAAATGAACGGGAGATGGCGTTCTTCCAGGGCTGCCAGCGCCGCCGAAATCTTCGCCATCTGCATCAGAGAAAATGTACCTTCCTGCATGCGCGCGCCGCCGGAAGCGCTGAAGATGATGACCGCGCCACGTTCGCTAATCGCGCGTTCAATCAGACGTGTGATCTTTTCCCCAACTGCCGAACCCATCGACCCGCCAATGAAATTCATATCCATCGCACCGGCGTACAGGCGATGACCGCCGAGTTTTCCGCGCGCGGTAATCACCGCCTCGGGCAAACCGGTCGCGCGTTGGGCTTGAGAGATACGGTTCTTGTAAGGCTTGCTATCAACGAAGTCGAGCGGATCTGTCGAAACCACTTCTTCGTCCAGCGCTTCGCAGTGATGATCGTCGAATATCTGCTCTAGCCGATCGTAGGCACCCAACCGAAAGTGATAATTGCAGTGGACGCAAACCTGAAGCGCATCCTCAAGTTCTTTCTTGTAGAGATGCGCGCCGCATTCATCGCAACGCACGAAGACATTCTCAGTGCGGACGACGCGATCCTTCTCGCTGACCGGCTCGATCTTACTTTTGTTTTTGCGAAACCAGGGCATAAAAAAAGAATAACCAGAATTCAGAACTCAGAATTCAGCAAGCATCTTCACTTCAATTTGATTGGAAGAACCGGCACAAAGGGTAGCACAAATAATTAGTTGCTAGAACTCAATGCCTTTTTGCGCCCGAATACCTGCTTGAAATGGGTGTTTGATCTCGGTCATCTCAGTCACGAGATCCGCGGCATCGATCAATTCCTTGGGAGCGTCGCGGCCGGTCACCACCACATGCAGGGAAGGTTGGCGTTCGTGCGCTGCCCGAATTTCGGAAAGTACTTCATCTACGGGCAGCATCTGGTAACTCAACACGTAGACCAGTTCATCGAAGACGAGCACGTCGTAATCACCGCTGCGCAACTTCTCGACGCAGAGGTTCCAGGTGTTGCGCGCGGTTTGGCGATCCTGTTCCGGATTCTTAGTGTCCCAGGTAAAACCGTCACCCATGGTGTGGACTTCGATACCGAGTTTCTCAGCCGAGACATGCTCGCCATAACGATCGTTGCGCGACTTCATGAACTGAATCATGCAGCAGCGCAGATCCTGACCCGCGGCGCGCATCATCAACCCCAGCGCGCACGTAGTTTTGCCCTTGCCGTTTCCGGTGTTGACGATGAGGAGGCCGCGCGTGTTTTCCTGGTAGTCCGCGCGACGCCATTTGTATTTCTTTTCGAGTTTGTCAGTTGTCATTAGTCAGTTGTCAGTTGTAGTTCTGACCACTGACCACTGACCACTGCCCACTGACCACTGACCGCTGACCTATTTCAGCGCGTCTTCAGTAGTGTCCTTCGATCCGTTCGCACGCTTCACAGCGTCCTGCAGCAACGGCACTACCTGATTTTCGATTTCGTCTGATGAACCCTTCAGAGTGCAGCCCGCTGCGTTGCGATGACCACCGCCGCCGAATTTCTCCGCGATCTTCGCGACGTTGACGTCGCCTTTCGATCGCAGGCTCGTGCGATAGATGCCGGGCGAGGTTTCTTTGAAAAGCGCCGCAGCTTCGACTTCGCCAACCGCCAGTGGGTAATTTACGAAACCGTCTGCGTCTTCCTCACAGGCTTTGGTTTGTTGCTGCATGTCGATGGTTTGCCACATCCACGCGACGTGTCCGGTCTCATCGCGTTTCGCCGTCCCGAGCACCTGGCCCAGCAATTCAATCTTGGGCCATTGATAGCTGGCGAAGATTGCTTCGGCTGTCTTAGCGGGTTTGACGCCAATGCGAACCAGTTCAGAGGCAATCTTGAAGGTCCGTTCGGTGGTGTTCGAGTAGTGAAACGATCCGGTGTCGGTGAGCAGCGCCGTATAGACGCACTCCGCGATTTCTTTGGTGACGCGCACGCCCGTGGCCTTGCAAAGATTGTAGATCATCTCGCCGACCGCCGAGGCCGTCGAATCGATCCAGTTGATCGTGCCAAACAGTTCCGTCGTCGAATGGTGATCGATGTTGACGACGAATTGATTTTCGAGATCGATCAGTCCCGGTCGATCGATGTCAGAGCATTCAATGACGAAGACGGCATCGTAAGGCTTATCGACCGCGGGCGTAACGCGAATTGAATCCGCGCCCGGCAGTTGCTGATACGCGTGCGGCGCCCCATCGCGCATGATGACTTCAACGTCTTTGTTGAGAGCTTTTAGCAGCCAGAATAGGCCGAGGGAAGAACCGAGGCTGTCGCCGTCGGGACGCACGTGGGAAGTAATCGCGAACCGATCCTTCTTTTCAATTAATTCAACTACCTGACTAAGCATCAAAAGCAAGGATGAAGGTGAAAGGATGAAGGATGAAAACGGACTGCCCGTCTTCAACTTTCATCCTTTATCCTTCATCCCCCATCCTTTCAGAACCAATTCCTTGCAGCAGCGTATCCACGCGCGCGGCCTTTTCTTCGACCGTATCGCGGACGAAGTGAAGCGCGGGAGTATGCCGCAAATTCAGCGCAAAGCCAAGTTGCTTGCGCACATAAGGAGCGGCGTGTTGTAGCGCCCGCAGCGCCTGATTGTGTTCCTCTTCGTCGCCTTCGACCGTCACGTAAACGCTGGCATCGCGCAAGTCGTCAGCGACCCGGACTTCTGTCACCGTCACC
>JAJPKD010000131.1 GCA_021323895.1 Acidobacteriota bacterium
ATTCGCGGCACGCTGGATTCGGTCGGCGTCGGCGATCGCAAGAAGAGCCGTTCGAAGTACGGCGCCAAACGTCCGAAGGGAGGCGCGAAATAGTATATGCCGAGACGCAGAGTTGCTGAGCGACGCGCGGTACTTCCCGATCCGGTCTATAACAGTCCGCTGGTGACCAAGTTCATCAACGGCATCATGTGGGGCGGCAAGCGCTCGATCGCAGAAAAGACGTTTTACACCGCGCTTCGTCAAGTGGGAGAGAAGGCCGGCGAAGAGCCGCTGAAGGTTTTCAAGCGCGCGATTGAAAACGTACGGCCCACGGTCGAAGTTAAATCGCGTCGCGTCGGAGGATCCACCTATCAAGTTCCCGTCGAAGTTCATCAGGAACGCCGCGGCGCACTGGCAATTCGCTGGATTGTTTTGTATGCGCGCGGACGCGGCGAGAAAACCATGACCGATCGGCTCGCGGCCGAACTGCTCGACGCGGCGAACAATCGCGGCAACGCCGTTAAGAAGAAAGACGATGTGCATCGCATGGCGGACGCCAACAAGGCGTTTGCCCACTATAAGTGGTAATGGCTAAGTACGACCTAAATCTGTTCCGGAATATCGGCATCATGGCGCACATTGATGCTGGTAAGACCACCACCACGGAGCGTGTCCTTTATTACACGGGCGTCTCGCACAAAATAGGCGAGGTGCACGAGGGCACGGCGACCATGGACTGGATGGAGCAAGAACAGGAGCGCGGCATCATCATCACGTCCGCCGCGACGACTTGTTTCTGGGAACGCAATGGAGTCGATCATCGCATCAACATCATCGACACGCCTGGTCACGTGGATTTCACGATGGAAGTCGAACGTAGTTTGCGCGTGCTCGACGGCGCGGTAGCTGTATTCGACGGCGTTGCCGGTGTTGAGCCGCAATCCGAAACCGTTTGGCGTCAGGCCGACAAATATCGCGTCCCGCGCATTTGCTTTATCAACAAACTCGATCGCGCGGGCGCTTCGTTTCAGCGTTCGTTCGATTCGATCATTACCCGCCTTGGCGCAAATCCCGTCGCTCTCCAAATCCCCATCGGTTTAGAAGATCAATTCAAAGGTGTCGTGGATATCATCACGATGAAGGGGCTGATTTGGAATGACGAATCGAAGGGCGCCGAGTATGAAACGATCGAAATTCCGGAAGAGCTGAAAGCGGAAGCCGCGGCCGCGCACGAGAAGTTGATTGAAGCAGTTGCGACGGTTGACGATGACTTGATGCACAAGTACGTCGAAGCCCAGCCGATTAGCGAAGAAGAGATTCGTAAAGCGCTCCGCAAGGGAACGCTCGAGTTGCGAATAGTTCCGGTCGTTACCGGATCGGCATTTAAGAACAAAGGTGTGCAGACCCTGCTTGATGCGGTCGTGGATTATCTGCCGTCACCGCTCGACATTCCGCCGGTCGAAGGTGTGAACCCAAAGAACGGTCACAAGGAAGAGCGTCCGCCGGATGCGAGTGCGCCGTTCAGCGGACTCGTATTCAAGATTATGGCTGACAAGCACCTCGGCCAGCTTTCCTTCGTGCGGATTTACAGCGGCACGATCAAGTCGGGTTCCTACGCGTACAACTCCGCGAAGGACAACAAAGAGCGCGTCGGCCGCTTGATGCGCATGCACGCGAACAAGCGCGAAGATATTGAGGTCGCCAGCGCTGGCGAAATCATCGCCATCGGCGGCATGAAGCAAGTGACGACCGGCGACACCGTCTGCGACGAAAACAAGCCGATAATTTTGGAAGCGATCGAATTTCCCGCTCCCGTTATTCGCGTCGCGGTTGAGCCGAAGACGCGCGCCGATCAAGACAAGTTGGGCGTGGCGCTGAGTCGTCTGGCCCAGGAAGATCCTTCGTTCAATGTTTCGACCGATCATGAAACCGGCCAGACGATCATCGCAGGCATGGGCGAACTGCACCTGGAAATCATCGTCGATCGGATGAAGAGGGAATTCGGCGTCGAAGCCAATGTTGGCAAGCCGCAGGTCGCTTATCGCGAAACGATCACTCAGCCGGCGCCCGGCAAAGAAGTCTTCAAGAAGCAGACGGGTGGACGTGGTCAGTACGCGCACGTGGAAATCGAAATCGAGCCCGCGCCCGGCGAAGGCTTCGTGTTTGAAAACGAAATTACGGGCGGCGCGATTCCGCGCGAGTTCATCAAGCCGACTGAGGCGGGCATTCGCGATGCGATGGAGCGTGGCTATCTCGCTGGCTACGAACTCGTAGATATCAAAGTGCGACTGCTGGATGGCGGCTTCCACGAAGTCGATTCAGACGAGCGGTCGTTCCATATTGCCGGTTCGCTCGCGTTCCAGGATGCGGTGAAGAAGGCGAAGCCGGTGCTGCTCGAGCCAATCATGCGCGTCGAAGTTGTGACTCCCGAAGAATATATGGGCGCGGTCAACGGCGACTTGAATCGGCGGCGCGGCCAGATTGAGAAGATGGAGCCTCGACCAGGTGGCGCGCAGGTGGTTACCGCATACGTGCCTTTGTCGGAGATGTTTGGTTACACGACTGATCTGCGTTCGGCGACACAGGGTCGCGCGACTTCGACGATGCACTTCGAGCGTTATGATCAAGCGCCCAAGAACGTCGCCGAAGAAGTGATCGCGAAAGTTCAGGGCGTGGCAAGTAAATAGTTTCTTTCAATAGCGGGCGTGTCCCGCTTTTTTGTGAGGACAAATAAGAGATGAGCAAAGAGAAATTTGATC